>CAKQBG010000020.1 GCA_934216145.1 uncultured Anaeroplasma sp. | reverse complement strand
AAATAAAAAATCCGAAAAACAGCATCAATTCTAACTTTTTCGGATTTTTATTTTATAAACTGTCGAAAACGGAATTAAAACACCACCTACAATATTAAGTATACCATAATTGGTATAAATTTAAAATAAAGAATAAAATGTTTATATTTAATAGTAATAATTTTTTAAAAAATCTAATATTTAATTCTAATCCATAAACTTAATAGTAACAAATAAATATTAAATGCCTATATCATTTAATAATTACTTATTTTTAACATTCATTACTTGAAAGTAAAATGCATTTATGTGTGATCTAAATATAGTAATATAATTTCCATTGAATTTATGCTTAATTAAATTAAACACTGTTTATTATAGATTATTTTAAAATGAAAAAATGAAATTATATAAAAAGAAAAGTGGATATTGTATGGCTGATTTTTGGAATATATGCTTATATATATTCATTGTGCTTTTATATGTAGGATTAATTACTGGCTTAGTATTATTAATTGTTATAGTAAGGCGATTAAGAAAGATACAGATGAAGAATTAAGAAAAAAAGTAAAAATAACGGTAATTTAATTAGTGTTGTAATTGTAGTTGATATAACTACATTGTTTTTAGTTGGTTATCCAGTAGTAGTATATCTTTTATTAAGATTAGGATTATTTGCAATGTTACTATATTTATTAAAAAGAAGGTAACTTTTATGAGTAGAAAAACATTTCTAATAATTTTAATTAGTTCTTATATCATTTTATTTATTTTAACAATAACGCATGTTATTTATAATGTTTGTATTTTTAGTAAAAGTTCGGTTATAAAGTTTATATCTGAAGAATTTTACGGTTAGTCTATGAGAAAAGATTATCTAGACAAATAATAATTATTGCTACAGTAGTATTATTCTTCCTAATTATAAATATTTTTATCTATGCTACAACAACAAAGAGATTATCAAATATTATAGTGGTATTTCACAATTTAAAATGATTAATATTGAGGATTATTTATCATTTGAAGAGGATAATAAGCTTTCTAAAATAGAATCAATCTTGTTAATTTAGATGGTGCTACAGCTTTAGTTCCTGTATATGGCGCTATTATTGAGAATACTTATCTTAAAAGTACTGCTAAATATGAGAGTGGAGAATTTTTAAGTGATAATTATTATGGAGAAAATTTTGCTAGTGATAGTAAAATGAAGTATCAAAATACTGTTAAAGGCTTTAAAGTATTAGTGGATGGTACTATAGATATTTTCTTTACAGCTAGCTCTCAGCTTGAATATGCTAAGGAAAAGAATATTGAGTTAGAGTTTGTACCTATCGGACTTGAAGAATTTGCCTTTTTTGTTAATTGTAAGAATCCTATTGAGTGATTAACTAGTCAACAAATTAAAGATATTTATGGTTGTAATATCACAATCTGGAAGGATTTTGGTGGAGCTAATAGAGCTTATTTATCCAGTGATAAGAGTAAAAGACTTAGGAAGTCAAACAATGATGTAGAAGTTTATGGGGATGAGAATTTGGAAATCCTTCACTCTTAGCTATAACAGGTAGTGCTTTAGTATATTCATTTAGATTTTACTAAAGTGGTATGATTGCTAATCAAAATGTCAAGATGATTAATCTTGATGGTGTTTATCCTACAAAAGAAAACAAAAAAATAATGTATATCAGCTTGTTGCTTCATTTTATGTGGCCTATCGTAAGGATAATAAAAATCCTAATATTAAAACATTAGTCAATTGGATTTTATCAAATGAAGGACAAAAGCTAATAGAAGAAGTAGGATATGTTAGATTATAGTGTTTAAAGAGATTTTTTATTTCCTTTCTAATTATTAAGTTAATAATCTTATTGAAAATAATAATTTGAGAATATTTTAGAAACTCATTATAAAATAAATTAGGCGTTAATACTAATTGTACTAAACATAATTATCTTGATTTTTTTTAAAAAATGTAGGGGGATTAGATTGACTTTAAATGTTATTTTATAATAATACTATTTTAAAATCCCCTATGACCACTCTATAAAAAAACACAAAATCTCTATTGACTAATGTAGATAATAATGATAAAATTAAAAATGAATTATGTAAGCGTTATTTATTGGTTTTCATAATTTACAAAAGGCGTAAAAGCTCTTAAATAAAATAAATGCTATGTTTTAGAGGTGTAGAAGTGATAGATAGTATAAAAAAATACATGTTTGTTGATTTATTATTATTAGCTTCTATTGGTTTTATTTTAGAACTATTAGTAGTTAAATTTAGTGGGCTTGTATTATATGCAGCACCATCTGTTACTATAGCTTTATTGATTGCATTTATAGCTGTTGCTAGATGGAATTTATGGGGGTTGCTTATTTGTCCTCTTTTAGCTTTAGCGACTATAATCGGCGGTCAAAAAATAGAATTGAGTTATATGGCTGCAGTATATGATTATAAAATGTATATTTCAATTTTATTTGGATATTGTGGATTAGCTTTAAATGTTATATTTTTTAGAAAGTTTTCTACAAATAAAGTTATTACAGGTGCAACATTTATTGGACTAATGATATTTGATTATGTTGTATTTTGTTCTTTACAAACTTTATCGTATTATCTTTTATGTGTTATATCTCATGATAGTGGGTTGTTCACTTACCAAGTGGTCGAAAATGGAGTCAAAAAGGATATAACAACTAACATTCAGCATTTTGGAATGAGTGGATTTATATATAATTCATTTGGTTTTATTGTATTGATTGTTGGTGGATTTGTTTCAAGGTCACAAGGAATTATGCGTAATAGGACGCAGCAATTTGTTGATGATAAAGAAAATGCTGAATTAATGGCTAAGGATAGATACTTTAGTATTGAAGAAGCAAAAGAGGATGCTCAAGTTGGTGATGACAATCCTCAAAAAGAAAAAAATGAAGAAATTCATTAATATGTTTTATAAGGATGGTGTTTTTATGCAAAAAGTTGTTAAGACTGATCAAAGCGTTGTTGATGAAGTCGAACGTACAAAATGGAAACGTACATTACAAACTTTAGCAAAGGATTGGCGTTTATATGTATTATTAATTCCAATGTTAGCATTTTTAGTCTGCTTTAAGTATTTACCTATTAAAGGCATTATAACAGGTTTTAAATGGGGCGATGATAATACAATTTACAACAATCAATGGTGTGGATTCTTTTGGCTTGATTATATTTTTAATGGATCTGCTGCAGATTCATTTTGGAAGGCTTTTAGAAATACATTTGTAAATAGTATGTATGGCTTGATTTTCGGATTCCCTATTCCGATTATTTTAGCACTATTATTTAGTGAAGTAAAAAATCAGCATTATAGAAGCTTTTTACAAGTAGCATGTTATTTACCACACTTCGTATCTGCGGTTGTTGTTACACAAATTATTCGTTTATGGTGTCAAGGTTCAAGTGATGGATACAATGGTGGTTTATTATTCCAATTATTCAATGCATTTGGTTGGATGAAAACGGATACAGCTGAATTAATTACAGAAGGTATTTTATTACAACCTAAGTTCTTTAGACCTATTTACCAGGTTTCAGGAATTTGGGAAGGAGCAGGATATGGTTCAATTGTTTATTTTGCTGCAATTTTAGCTATTTCACCAACAAGCTATGAAGCCGCAAGAATTGATGGCGCATCTAAATTACAACAAATTCGTTATGTTACATTCCCAGGAATGGCACCAACTTTAACTATTATGTTAATTATGCGTATTGGACAAATATTAAACATTGGTTATGAAAAAATTATTCTTTTAGTTGAAGATGCTCCAACATCATGGGAAACAGCCGATGTTATATCAACATATGTATATCGTATGTCAGGTAGATCAAATGCAACTGATATTAAGGCTATAGCGCAAGTAGGTATTGTTATGGATTTATTCAATGCAATAATTGCAATGTGTTTGGTATTAGGTGCAAATGCAATAAGTAGACGTGTATCCTCTACTTCATTATTCTAGGAGGATTTTTTAATGAAAAGATTAGATAAAACTGAAATTATTTTTAAAATTCTCTCATATGTAATTTTAACTATATTTGCTTTATGTTGTTTATATCCATTTATTTTCTTACTATCAAGTTCTATTTCTTCAAAAGCAGCTGTTGATGCTGGTGATGTATTTTTATGGCCTGTTTTTAATGAAAATGGTGTAAATTTCTCAGCTTATGTTAAAGTATTTACGGATAAAAATTTCTGGATTTCATATTGTAATTCATTCTTCGTTACTATGTATGGTACTTTAGTATCAATGCTAGTTGCAATTTGTGGCGCCTATGCATTATCAAAAACAAGATTAATGTTTGGTCGTGGATTTAATTTTATGCTTGTTTTTACAATGTGGTTTAATGCAGGTATGATTCCTAACTATAAAAATTTTATGAACTTTGGTGTAAATAATATTTATATGTTTATTATTGCGTTAGGATTTAATGCATTTAACATCATATTGTTAAGAAATTATTTTAGTTCTATTCCAACTGAAATAGAAGAAGCTGCTACAATTGATGGAGCAACTGAATTCCAAATCTTATCAAAAATTTATGTTCCTATGTCAAAATCTTCAATTGTTACAGTTGCAATGTTCTATGCTGTTGCAAGATGGAATGGATATTTATGGGCCCAAATGTTATTAGTGCCAGAAGATCATCCATTAACTGTATATATTAGAATTACTGTTGAAAAATTAATTGAACAAATTGATCAAGGTGGTGGTCAAAACCTTGATTATTCAGTCAACGCATTAAGATATGCATTTATTGTTTGTTCTATCATTCCAATCGTCGTTATTTACCCTAAACTTCAAAAGTATTTTGCTGCAGGTGTTAACGTCGGTGGAGTTAAGGAATAATAGATAAGAAAGAAAAGGAGAAGAAAAAATGAAAAAGAAAAATTTAGCCTTATTAGGCTTAACAGTTTTAGTTGGACTTTCACTAGCTAGCTGTGGTGGAGCAAATACTCCTTCAGCATCAAATAATAGTTCAACTGGAACAAGTAATCCTGGAGGAACATCAACTCCAAGCAAAACCGAGCCATCAACACCTACAATTGTTGATGCTAAAGGTCTTGATATTTGTTTAAATTATTCAGGTAAACAAGGTATTACTGCAAGAGATGGTTTCTATAACGAAGTTGAAAAAACAAATTATGCAAAAAATGAGTTACTACCTACTTGGAAAACTTTAAAGTCAAAATTAGAGATTAAAGATATTAGGGATGCTTCTGATTATTCAACAACAAAAGATGATGATACTTATAGTAAACTTTCAACTGCTAACTATGTATCACAAACTGATAGTAGTCAAAAAATTGATCTATTCTACAATACTACTTCAAATATTGAGAAAATGGGTGCTGCTGGACAAGCTGTCGATCTATTACAATTAGCAAATGAAGGAAAAATGCCTAATTTTAAAAAGTGGCTAAATGAAAACCCAACAATGGCTAAGGCTATTACAAAGGGTGGTAAGATTTACTATACTCCATATTTTGATGGTTATCAAGATGTTGAGCGTATGTTTGTAATGGATACAAATGTTGCTAAAGCTGTTCTAGATGCTGTAAATTTCGATAAGTTTGATTCTACTATAAGTGGTAAAGGTGGAGCTGAAAATACATTAAAGGAAAGCCAATATACTCCTTATATGGATTCACAATATAATTATAAGGATGCAAAAACTAAAGTTCAATGTTTAAAAGGAAGTAACGTTGTAGATTTAGAAATTAAACAAACTAAGAATATTATTTTGCAACAAAATGAATTATTAGCTAATGGTTGCACAGGTAAGCAATTAGCTGAACAATTCCGTTCATATTTAGATACTGCATTTGCAGGTAATATTGGTAGTGGAAAATTATTTGAGAAATATTCTGATATTTTTGTTACTGAATCAGCTGCATATAACGCAGATGAATTAATTGCATTAATGCGTGTTGTAAAGGCAAATCCTGGTGTTGTGACAGGTGATCAAAATGCTCAAGTTGTTGGTCTATTCCCACGTGGTGTTGCAAATAACCGTGTTGATAATATGGCTGATTTTATGCAAATTTGGGGTATTCAAGGTATGACATCAAAATGTGAGATGTTATATTTCGGTGCTGATGGTACTTTAAATGATGCTGCTACAACTCAACAAACATATGATGGTTTAACATATTTATCAGCTTTATACCAAGAAGGTTTAATTATGAATGAATTCTGGTTAAAGGGTTCTTCAACTTCTGGTACATTATATCTTGATAGATATTTTGGTAAGACAGGCGATAATCCTGGTTATGGTTTATTAATGTATGATTATGCAGCTTCTACTGGTGCTACTAATGATATTAAAGATGGTATTGGTACTAAAGTTGAAAAGAGAAAAGATGGCTTTAAATATGAAGGCGCTGTAACTGGTGTTAGAGCTGTATTACCACCACTTGCATATTGGGCAACAGAAGTTAATTCTGATGGCGATGCTTTATTTAATGCTCCAAGTCAACATTTAACTGA
This sequence comes from uncultured Anaeroplasma sp., assembly GCA_934216145.1. GTDB lineage: Bacteria > Bacillota_I > Bacilli_A > Acholeplasmatales > Anaeroplasmataceae > Anaeroplasma. The sequence continues at coordinate 24,536 of CAKQBG010000020.1, read as the reverse complement.
TTTGACTGGTAAGACATTAAATAGATATTCTGAAGAGAATAGATCTTTAAAGAATACTTCTTGGTGTATTCCTTCTACATCAGATAATATTGATGTTGCTGCTAAGTTAATGGATTATTTATTCTCTGAAGAAGGTGTAAGAATCCAAGATTTTGGTCCAGATGATGGAAATTATTGGACTCTTGGTGATATTGGTGGAGAAACTGCTCCTATTATTTCTGATAGTGTTAAGTCATGGATTGGAACTGCTGGTACTGACTTCTGGTCATTTATGAGAACATATTTAGGTTCAACTCATGGTATTGGACATGTTCGTGAAACTGCTATTCAAATTCAATCTTGTAACTATTATGCTCAAATTGGTTTAAATAATCTTGAAAATGCAATTGCTAAGGGTGTAGTTGTTTCTAATAGAGTTGATAAGCATGGTAAAGATTATTCTTGGGATTGTACAGTTCCTACTGCTGGTTATACAAAGCCATCTGATGATGTTGCTGCTTCATATCAAGATTTAACTGCTTTCTGGAGTTCTGATAAGTGTGCTCAAGGTGCTAGTGGTTGGGTTGCAGTTGTTAAAGGTAATTTAAAGGCTACTGATACTAGTTCAATTGGTACAAATAAGTCATCTAATTCTTATTCTTATTCAAGTGCTTTAGCTCAAATTAATAACAAAAATAAGAGTTACTTATATTCTTATGCTAAGTCTATTAGTTCAAAATGTGTACCTGGCTATGTAGCTGAATTAGTAGGATAATTAATTATTTAGTTTTTAATATTTATTAGTTTTATTTTATATTTAGTTGTCCTAGAGTTTCAATAAACTCTAGGATAGCTATTCCTATAAGGAGGTCATTTATGGCTAATTTTTTCAAAAAAAATGCCAAGATGTTGCTAATTGGTTATGCGATAGCCTTATTTGCAACATTGATAGCTGGTTTGTTTTATATGACAAATTTAGCAAATGTACATGTTTATTATTCTGTTGATGAAAAAACAGGTGAAATTTCTTTTAATGCAGATGATCAAATTACATCTACTGGAATGAACAATACTGATTTATTTTATTATTTTGGAATTAGAAATCTTGATGTGCCAGATAATATCGGATTTAAAGTTGATTCTAATGGATATATTTTAAAAACAACTAAGAAGGGAATCGATTATCTAGAAAATGCTGACGGAGAAGAAGTCGATTTTGCTGATAATCCAAATCTTTATTTTGCAAAGAGTGGTTATGCAAAAATTGTTTATGATTTTCAAATAGCAATGAGTAACTATAATACACAAATTATTATTTATTGTGTTATTTGTTTAATTTGCTTTGCTGCTATGATGATTTTTTCAAATCATTCTAGAAAAATTTATTATAAGAGTAATTTAATTATAGGTGTTGCAATGCCTTTAGTTGTTACAATTTATACTTTTATAATGATGATAGTTAACTTTGGCTTACTAGGAACTTTTAATCAAAACTTTGATTTATTTAGAGTTGTTTCTGTAATGCAAAGTTCTAAAATAGATTCAGCTGATAAAAACTCAATGGCTAAGAGTTATCAATCTATTTTAAATAATAGTCAAAATTTTGGTTCTTCATGCTACTTTATTCAAACAATTTTCTATGTTCTTGTAATAGTTTATTCTTTATTCCTAATAATCTACACAATTTATAGATATAAAGAGTGTGCTAAGCGTAGAAATGAAATTATTGAAAGGGCGGTACAAAATAATGATTAATGAGATTGAAAATAAAAATTCACAAAAAAATATGTCTGATCTAGAGTATGCAAAAAATGATACTGAAATGATGAGATATAGAGTGAATAGTTTATCATATAAATTAGGTTTATTTGCAATGATTTGCAGTTTATTAGGTGCTTTTATTTGTTTGAACACTTATAATCCTAATAATTTTCAGGTCATTTTAATTATTATGCTTAATATTGTTATTTTATTAGGAGGATTTTTAGCTGCTGAAAAAGTAAAAAATTATAGTAAGGCTGGTGCAATTGGTCAAATTGTTTTTGGCGGTATTTGTTTTGCTAGAATTTTTTATATTCCATTAATTATTTTAATTAATTTTTCTAAGTATATAAATGCTTATAATTGGCTACAAGATAATCCTACTGTTACTGATAAAGATATAACTGGGCAATATACTACTGCAATGTCAGAAGCAAGTAAATATTTAGGTGCTACTATAACTTCATATTATACTAGTTCAAAACAAGCTAATGCTTTTTTACCTGCAAATGGTTATTTTAGAGGTGTTGCTTCTATAATTTTATTTGTTTGTGCTGGTGCATTATTTATTGCTGCTGGTGTAATTGGATATTTAAGAGCTAAAAGACTTTCTACATATTTAGAAAGTATTAATATTAAGAAGTAAGGAGGGTTATTATGTCTGCTGATGTTATTTTAAGGGATGTAAATAAAGTTTACCCAAATGGTTTTCATGCTGTATATGATTTTAATATCGAAATTGAAAAAGGTGAATTTATAGTACTTGCTGGTCCATCTGGATGTGGAAAGTCAACTACATTACGTATGGTTGCTGGACTTGAGGATATTTCTAAGGGTGATTTAATTATTAATGGTAAAAAAGTTAATAATGTTGCACCTAAAGATAGAGATATTGCAATGGTTTTTCAAAACTATGCATTATATGCTCATATGACTGTTTACCACAATATGGCATTTTCATTAACAATTCGTAAAGTCGACCCTGTAGAAATTCATGCTAGAGTTATGAAAGCTGCTGAAGTATTAGGACTAGTTCCATATTTAAATAGAAAGCCTAAGCAATTATCAGGTGGTCAACGTCAACGTGTTGCACTAGGTCGTGCAATAGTTCGTGATCCTGTTGTATTCTTATTAGATGAACCATTATCAAATCTAGATGCTAAATTACGTGGTACAATGCGTAAGGAGTTAATGCAATTACATGAAAGATTAAATGCTACTTTCTTATATGTAACTCATGATCAAATTGAAGCATTAACACTTGCTTCAAGAATTGTTATTATGAAAGATGGCTATGTTCAACAAATTGCTACTCCAAAAGAGATGTTTGATAATCCAGAAAATTTATTTGTTGCTGGTTTCATTGGAACACCTCCTATGAATTTCTTGAATGGTCATATTGATGAAAATTGTGAATACTTTATTCACGATAATACAAATACTAAATTTAAGTTGACTCAACATCAACATGAAATTATTCATAGTTATGCTGGAAAGCAAGTTATTTTAGCTGTTCGTGCCGAATATGCATTTATAGATGATGCTGCTTTAGTTAATAATCCAGAGTCTAAATTTGAATTAGATGTAGACTATACTGAGTATTTAGGTGCATACAATTTAATCTATGGTAAATTAGGTGACGAGAGTCTTATTTGTAAAGTATATAATCGTTCTGATATTACTGATAAAAAATTGAATGTAGCATTTGATATGGAAAAAGTTCACTTCTTTGATATTGAAACTACAAAGCGTATTCGTTAGTTAGGAGGAATTATTATATGGATAATAATCGTTACGAAGAAGTAGAAAAAAAAGAAAATCCTTTTCTGAAGGTATTGAAAATTTTTGGTCAATATTTAAAGAATTTAGGATATGATTTCGTTATATCTTTTAAATATAATAATATGAAGCTTGCTTCAATTTTGGTTGCTATTCCTGGTGTATTATTAGGATTTTTTCTAAAATGGCATGCTCCTGTTATTAGAGATATTGTTTTTAAGCAAGGAGCTTTAAATGGAATAGATCAATTCTATAAAATTTCATTTGATTATAGTGGAATGGTTCTATTTATTTTAATGTTGTTTGGTATTTTAAATGTTTTTACAGCATTTTCAATGTCAAAGAAAAAGAATTTAGGTTCAGTTGTTCTTTCTACAATTTGTACTTCAGTAATTGTTATATGTGGAATTTTATATATCTATGCGATTATAGTTTTCTTTGAAGGCTATAATTTAAACCAAACTGCAATTGCTGAAAAGTATCAAGAATTAATAAGTAGTGGAATGACTCCAGATGCTGCTACTAAAGCTGCTAATGAGGCATGTCAATTTATTGGAATTTCAAAGAATGAACCTATTGCGTTTAATTCTAATTATATTGTATCAATATCTTCGATTATAATATCTATGATTTCTTCAGTAGTAGGTTGTATATTAGGATTTATTAATTATGATAGAACATATGAAAAGGCAGATAGATAATGAGTAAAAAAAAGAAAGAAAATATTGATGAAATCAACCCATATGAGGTTGATAAATTATCAAAAATTCCTTCTTGGCTTATTATATTTGTATTGAAATATTGGGCAGCTGCGGCTGCCGTTTTCTTTACTATAATAGGCGGTTTAGATATTGGAATTGATTTTTCAAAGGATAATTATAAAGATGCTATTGCATCTATAAATATGTCAGAACAAATTATATTAATAATTGGTTTTGCAATTTCTCTATTATTGAATTATGCTGTTAAACAAGTTGTTATTTTATTGAATAATAGACGTAATAATACTTATAGGTATAATTTAATAAATCAAACAGGATTATTAGGATTCTTTTTACATTTGTTATATGGAATAGTAGTTTCTTTTGTTTTATTTTTTGCAATTTCATTTTTAGGATATAAAGGATGGGTTTTTAATCTATTTGGAACTAGTGAATATGGAATAGAGCCATTTACTTATGGCCTATGCTTTATAATTATAGATATTCTTTGTGTTATAATTAAAAATATAGTTTGTGATATTGTAGAAAGAATTAAATATAAGCGTCAACTTGCTTTAGATTTATAGGAGGTTTTTATGGATTTTAGTGTTATATTTAAAAGTTCAAGAAGTATTACTATTGAACTTCTTAATAATGATATAGTAACTACTAGTTCTTATATGCTTTATGTTAATGATGTTTTATTAGAAGAGAATATAATTAATAATGTTTATTCTATCTATGATCTTTCACCTGATACTGAATATGAAATTACTATTCTTCAAAATAATGTAAAAGTTGTAAAAGTTATAAAGACTGATTATGAATATGTTTCTTTAAATGTAAAGAAATTTGGTGCGAAGGGTGATGGAGTTACTCTAGATACTAATTATATTCAAGCATGTATTCTTGCTTGTCCCGATAATGGTAGAGTATATTTCCCTAAAGGAAATTATTATACAGGTCCATTATTTCTTAAGAGCAACATTACAATAGAGCTTGCAGAGGATGCTAAATTAATTGGTGATATAGATAGAAACCATTATCCAATTTTACCAGGTATAACTTTTACATCTGATGAATTAGATGAGTATAATTTAGGATCATGGGAAGGAAATCCTTTAGATTGTTTTGCAAGTATAATTACTGGAGTTAATGTTGAAAATGTCAAAATCATTGGTAAAGGTATTATTGATGGTAATGCTTCAAATTCTGATTGGTGGGTTGATGTACGTACTAGAAGAATTGCATGGAGGCCAAGAGGTGTATTTTTAAATCATTGTAAAAATATATATTTCCAAGGTGTTACTGTTACTAATACACCATCATGGAATTTACATCCATATTTCTCAGAGAATTTGGGTTTTATTGATATGAAACTTATAAATCCTAAGAAATCACCTAATACTGATGGATGTGACCCAGAATCATGTAAAAATGTTGATATAATTGGTGTTTATTTCTCTGTTGGTGATGATTGTATTGCGATTAAATCAGGTAAAATTTATACTGGTAGAAAGTATAAGAAACCATCTGAAAAATTCAATATTAGAAATTGTTCTATGAATTTCGGTCATGGAGCTATTGTTCTTGGTAGTGAAATGTCTGGTGGTATAAAGGATATTACTGTATCTCAATGTTTATTTAATCAAACCGATCGTGGATTAAGAATTAAAACAAGACGTGGTAGAGGTAAGGATGCTATTATTGATGGAATTACCTTTGAAAATATTAAAATGACTGATGTTTTAACACCATTAGTTATTAATATGTTCTATTATTGTGATCCTGATGGACATACTGAATATGTATATTCAAAGGAAAAATTACCTGTAGATGATAGAACACCTTATTTAGGAAAGTTTGTATTTAAGGATATTGATTGTACAAATGTAAATGTTGCAGCTGGTACATTCTATGGTTTACCAGAAATGCCTATTGATTCAATTGATATTGAAAATGTTAATTTCCACTATTCTGAGAATCCTGTTAGTGGTGTACCTGCTATGATGGATGGTTTAGCTCCAATGAGTGGTAAGGGCTTGATTTTCTCTTATGTCAATAAGGTTAATATTAAGAATGTTAATTTTGAAGGACTTTCTGAGGAAAAGTATGAATTTTTTGATGTAAATCAAATTAATAAATAATTTTAAAACACGCCAAATTAGGTGTGTTTTTTATTATAATTTCAAAACGTTTTCATAATGGTTATTGTTAACAAAAAAACTTCAATTGTAATTTAACATTAAATAATATTGTGGTATAATACCATTGAAAATCTAAAAAGAAAAGGAGTATATTATGAAAATATCAATTGGATGTGATCATTCTGCATTAGATTTGAAAAATGCAATTATTGATTACCTTGAAAAATGCGGTCATATTGTATATGATAAGGGTACCTATACAACTGATAGCTGTGATTATACAGACTATGGTTATATGGTGGCTAAAGACCTCAAAGATGGTGTTTGTGATCGTGGAATTGTTATTTGCTATACCGGTATTGGAATGTCAATAATCGCTAATAAGGTTACTGGTGTAAGATGTGCTCTTGTAGGCTCAAAAGATGCTGCCGTTTTAACAAGAGAACATAATGATACTAATTGTTTAGCTTTGTCAGCTAAATACACTGGAATTCCATTAGCTAAGGAAATTGTTGATATATGGCTTAATACTGATTTTTCAAATAATGAAAGACATTTAAGAAGAATCAATAAAATAACAAAATATGAGGAGGTAGAAAAATGTCAAAAGTAGTTGTTCTTAATCATGCATTAGTTAAACATAAATTAACTAATATTAGAAAAAAAGATACTTCAACAAAGGATTTCTATCAAAATGTTAATGAAATAGCCGGATTAATGGCTTATGAAATTACACGTGAATTCCCTTTAAAGGCTGTTGAAATTGAAACCCCTATTTGTAAGTCAGTTCAATATGAGCTTGCAAATGATGTTGTTATTGTTCCAATTTTAAGAGCTGGCTTAGGAATGGTTGATGGAATTCGTGATTTAATTCCAACTGCTAAGGTAGGATTTATTGGTCTATACCGTGATGAAGAGACTTTAGAGCCTCACGAGTATTATGCAAAATTCCCTGATAACATTAAGGATTCTATTGTATTATTAGTAGATCCTATGCTTGCTACAGGTGGAAGTGCAGATGCTGCTATTACTATGCTTAAGAAGCGTGGATGTAAGGATATAAGATATGTTGGCTTAGTTGGTGCACCTGAAGGTGTTAATCATCTACAAAAACAACATCCAGATGTTGATATTTATTTAGCCGCATTAGATGAGAAATTAAATGAAAACGGCTATATTGTTCCTGGCTTAGGCGATTGTGGAGATCGTTTATTCGGAACTAAGTAATGAAATTCGGTAAGTATGCTAAATATTATTCTATAGGAACACAAGGAATATTCTCAATGGTTTTGTTTCTTGTTATAGGATATTATATTGGCTATAAAATTGACAAGGATTCTCCTTGGCCGGCAATTTTAGCAGTTATAGGTATGCTAATTGGTTTATTTATTTTCATATCATATTTATTATATCTACTAAAAGAAGAAGAAAAGGAGAAGAAAAATGAAAAATCTAAAAGCTAATTTTTGGGTTGTTCCAATCACCTTGCTAGTTACTACTATTATTTCTTTAATTTTAGGTTTTTGTGGACAAAACTGGAAATTCTATTTAATAGGCTCTCTTTTAGGATTAATGAATCATAGTATTATGATAAAACAAAATGCTCGCATTACTAGGTTTTCTAAACTAGATCCCGATCATTTAACTTTTAATCCTAAAAAATCAGCTATATTATGGTATTTATTACGTTCTGTTTTGTTTTTAGGAGTTTTTATATCATTGATATTTTTATCTGATATAAAAAACAATCATCAAGCAATATGGGATATTGTTATAGCTTTAGGTGGATACCTAGTTATGAAAATAATATTTGTATTATGCTTAGTATTTTTTAAAGAAGAGAAGGTGGAAACAAAGTGACCTTTTTATATGACTTTTATGGTCCTATGACTTCGACTGTCATAATCTGTGCTGTTCTTTGTGTTTTCTTCATTATCTTATCTTTCTTTATTAAAAAGGTTGATCCGTATAAGAAAACCCCAATATGGATGGTTCCATTCTTATGGATTGTTGATTTAGTAAATGGATTTGTTAAGGAAAACATAGGAATTAGATGGAAAGCATATGCTCCGTGGTTTTTAACATTGGTTATCTTTATTTTCTTTGCGAATATATCATCAATATATTTGCTAGATAATCCAACAAGCTATATTATTGTTACAGCTGCGTTAGCATTTTGTTCATTTGTAATTATTCAGGTTACTGGTATTGCATCATTAGGATTTGGTGGATATTTAAAAGCCTTTATGGATCCTACCCCTATAATGCTACCAATGAACATTATAAGTGAATTTACATTTCCATTATCGTTATGCTTAAGATTGTATGGAAATGTAATATCTGGTGTTGCAATTTCAATTCTGGTTAAAAATGCCTTTGAATGGTTTGCAATACCTGTAATGCCGTTTATTAATTTACTATTTGATTTAGCATTTAGTATTATTCAAGTAGCGGTATTTGTTATACTGTCTGTAATCTTTACTTCTATGAAGATAAAAGATGAAGAAAAAATATATTCAAAATAATTAAGGAGAAATTTAAAAATGAATTTTATGTTAGTTTTACAAAATGTATTAACATTTTTAGCTGAGATTTCAGTTGGTGAAGGACTAAAATATATTGGTGCAGGTTTAGCAGTATTCACTGGTTTCGCTTGTGCCCTAGGTGAAGGTAATGTTGCAGCACATGCAGTTGATGCAATGGCTCGTCAACCAGAAATGGCTGGTACAATTCGTACATCTATGTTAATTGGACAAGCTGTATCTGAAACAACTGGTCTATATGGACTTGTTATCGCTATTTTAATTTTATTCAGCTAATAATAGAAAGGGACTACATTAGTAGTTAAAAGGTAGAAATATGTTTTTAAATATGACTGATGCCATAAATGAAATTATGGAATATTTAAAGCGTTCATTAGGACCTGTTACAGGTGCTTCTGGTGGTGGAGTTGACTTCATTACTGCAGCAGCTGAATTCGGTGTTCAACTTGTTTCTACTATTATTCTATTTATAATTGTTCGTATATTCTTTTGGAAGCCAATTACTAATATTCTTGAAAAAAGAAGAGAAGCAATGGATCATGATTTAGAAGAAGCTAAAGCATCTAAAGAAGCAGCTTTTGAAACACAAAGAAAGCTTGAAGGAGAATTAGCTGATGCAAAATTCAAGATAAGAACTATGCTTGATCAGGCTGAAAAGGAAGCTAATTTAAAGAGAGATGAAATTCTTTCTAAAGCGAAGGAAGATGCTCAAAAGAGAATGGAAAATCTTGAGATTGAATTAGAAAACGAGAAAAAGAGCATGGAAGCTGAAATCCGTAAAGAAATTGTTGATGTAGCATTTGAAGCTGCTGAAAAGATAGTTGCTAGAGAAATTAATCAAGACAAATATTTGGATGTTGTTGATGAAATTTTGAAGGGAGCTAGAGAATAGTGGTAGAGCTTGAATATGCTAAGGCTATTTACGATTTAGCTAAAGAAGAGAATAAAATAGAAAAAATAAATGAATGCTTTATATTAGTAAATGAAAGCATAAAGAACAATGAGTTTATTGATTTACTTGATTCACCTAAATTAACAAAGGAAGAAAAGAAGAAAATATTAGCTAAAGTTTATGGAAAGCTAGAGTCTTTATTTTTAGATTTTCTTTATGTGTTGATAGATAATAATAGATTCAAATTAATTAATAAAATTTTAAATGAATATAATAAGCTAATTCAAGAGGAGCATAATATTTTACATATTGAGGCCTTCTCAGTTAAGCCCCTATCAAAGGAGCAATTAAAAAATTTAAAGGAATCATTAGCTTATTATTACAAAGATAAAACTTTAGAAATAGAGAATATAGTAAATCCCGATTTAATTGGTGGAGTAAGAATCGAATGCAATGGAAAAACATTAGATATGACTCTTAAGAATACATTAGTTAAAATGAAGGAAATGCTATAAGAAAGGATAGAAAATGGCAAATATCAACTTATCCGAAATTTCAGGCTTAATTAAAGAACAAATTAAAGCCTATAAGGAAGATATTCAAACTGAAAATGTTGGAACTGTTATTCAGGTTGGTGATGGTATTGCCCTTGTACATGGACTAAAAGAGGCTATGTCTTCAGAGCTATTAGATTTCCCTAATGGTGTAAGAGGAATGGTTCAAAATCTTGAAGAGGATTGTGTCGGCGTAATTCTTCTAGGTGATAGTGCTAAAGTTAAAGAAGGCGACTTAGTTAAATGTACAGGTAAAATTCTTGAAGTACCTGTTGGTGATGAATTTATCGGTAGAGTTGTAGATTCATTAGGCAGACCACTAGATGGTAGAGGACCTATAAGTTCTACACAAACTAGACCAATCGAGGTTAAAGCTACAGGCGTTATGGATAGAATGAGTGTAAATACTCCACTTCAAACTGGTATTAAGGTTCTAGACGCATTAGTTCCTATTGGAAGAGGTCAAAGAGAGTTAATTATCGGAGACCGTCAAACTGGTAAAACTTCAATCGCTGTAGATACAATCTTAAATCAAAAAGGCAAGGATGTTATATGTATTTATGTAGCAATCGGTCAAAAGGAATCTACAGTATCAAATGTATATGAAACATTGAAAAATAGTGGCGCAATGTCATATTCATTAATTGTTTCAGCTTCTGCATCTAATCCAGCACCTATGCTATATTTAGCACCATATGCTGGTGTAACTATGGCTGAATACTTTATGTATCAGGGCAAGGATGTTTTAATTGTTTATGATGACTTATCAAAGCATGCGGTAGCATACCGTGAAATGTCTCTATTATTACATCGTCCTCCTGGACGTGAGGCTTATCCTGGTGATGTATTCTATCTACATTCAAGATTACTTGAGCGTGCTGCAAGACTTAATGATAAGCTAGGTGAAGGAAGTATAACTGCCTTACCTATTATTGAAACACAAGCTGGTGATATTTCAGCTTATATTCCCACAAATGTTATTTCAATTACAGATGGTCAAATTTATTTACAATCAGATTATTTCTATAAAGGAATTAGACCAGCTATTAATGCCGGATTATCAGTATCACGTGTTGGTGGTGCTGCCCAAACTAAGGCCATTAAGAAAGTTTCAGGTACACTTCGTCTAGATTTAGCAAGCTACCGTGAGCTAGAATCATTTGCTCAATTTGGTTCAGATTTGGATCAATCTACTAAGGCTAGACTTGAGCGTGGTAAGAGAACTCAGGAAATATTAAAACAAGGCTTACATGAAACATTGGCTATGGAAGAAGAAGCAATAATTCTTTATTCATTAGTTCATGGATTCTTAGATGATGTTCCTGTTGAGGATTTAGCTCGCTTTGAATCTGATTTATATTCAGATATGAAGCTATCTGATACTGGTAAGGAAATAGCTAAGGAAATTAGAGAAACAAAGGTATTACCTGATTCAAGTAAATTAGATAACTATTTAACTGAATTTAAGAAAAAGTTCATGTAGTAGGAGGTAATATTATGGCTAACTCACTACGTGAAGTTCAATCTAGAATTAATTCAACTAAAAGTACTGCTCAAATAACAAAGGCTATGTATATGGTTAGTCAATCTAAGGTTAAAAGAGCAGAAAAAACATATAAATCATATAAAGATTTTATGGAAAGAATATCAAATATGGTTAGCTTAATTGTTGAAAAGGCAATAGATGAGTATCCTCATCCATTATTAACACCAAGAGAAATAAATAAAACTGCTTATTTCATTATTACCTCAGATAGAGGACTAGCCGGAGCTTATAACTCTTCTATCTTTAAAGAATTAGAAGAGCATATAAAGGCTAATCATAAGGATAATAGTGAATTTATAACTGCAGCAGTTGGAAAGCAGGGCTTTGGATATTTAAAGAAAATGAAATATCCTTTATTAAATGAAGGCCCAACATTCATTCGTGATGATGTAATGTTTGTTGATATCGCACCACTTGCTAAATCATTAGTTGATTTATATTTGAATAAAGAAATTGATAAGCTAGTTATTGTTTATAATCATTATGTTAATAGCTTAACTCAGGAAATTAAATTTGAAGAGCTATTACCTATAAGAAAGATTGAAAAATCAAAGGTTAATATTGATTATATCTATGAAACTGGTATTGAAAAAACATTAGATTTAGTATTACCTATGTATATTCAGGATGTAATATATGGTATTATACTAGATTCTAAAACATCAGAGCATTCTGCAAGAATGAATTCTATGAAGAATGCGACAGATAACGCTGATGAAGTAATTGATAAATTACAATTGTTATATAATAGAGCCCGTCAAAATGTTGTTACAAATGAGCTAATCGACATTATTGGTGGTGCTAACGCTATAGGAGGGAACAACTAGTGTTTGGAAAAATAGTAGAGGTTAAGGGCCCAGTAGTTGATGTTCTATTTGAAAATGAACTTCCAGCTATTAATGAAGCCTTAACAGTAAATTATTCAAAACAAGACAATCATGGTATTGAAATTCACCTTACACTTGAAGTAGCCCTACATATTGGAAATAAAAAGGTTCGTTGTATTGCGATGGATTCAACTGATGGACTTGTTCGTGGAATGAAAGTTGCTAGAACTGGTGGTCCAATTTCAGTTCCAGTTGGTCGTGAAACATTAGGAAGAGTATTCAATGTATTAGGTAATTCAATTGATGGCAAGGAAGAACTTCATGTTCAAAAAATGCCAATTCATAGAGATGCTCCTAAACTTGATGAGTTATCTCCAAATGTAGAAATACTTGAAACAGGTATCAAAGTAGTAGATTTACTTGCCCCATATATTAAAGGTGGTAAAATTGGTCTATTTGGTGGTGCCGGTGTTGGTAAAACAGTATTAATTCAGGAATTAATTCATAACGTAGCACAAGAGCATGATGGTATTTCTGTATTCACAGGTGTTGGTGAGCGTACTCGTGAAGGAAATGATTTATATCATGAAATGAGCGAAAGTGGAGTTATTAATAAGACTGCAATGGTCTTTGGACAAATGAATGAGCCTCCTGGAGCTCGTATGAGAGTTGCCTTAACGGGCTTAACAATGGCAGAATACTTTAGAGATCAGGAGCATCAGGATGTATTATTATTCATTGATAATATTTATCGTTTTACTCAAGCTGGTTCTGAAGTATCAGCATTACTAGGAAGAATGCCTTCAGCTGTTGGTTATCAACCAACATTAGCTACTGAAATGGGTAAGCTTCAAGAAAGAATTACATCAACAAAGCAGGGATCAATAACATCTATTCAGGCTATTTATGTACCAGCAGATGACTATACTGACCCAGCTCCAGCTACAACATTCACCCATCTAGATGCAACAACAAATCTATCTCGTAAATTAACTGAGGAAGGTATTTATCCAGCAGTTGACCCACTACAATCTACATCTCGAGCTTTACAACCTGAGATTGTTGGTAAGGAGCATTATGAGGTAGCACGTCGTGTTCAACAAATTATTCAAAGATACAATGAATTACTTGATATTATCGCTATTCTAGGTATGGATGAATTATCAGAAGAAGATAAACTTGTAGTTCACCGTGCTAGACGTGTTAAGCTATTCCTATCTCAAAATATGTTTATTGGTGGACAATTTACAGGAATTCCTGGTTCATACGTTCCAGTATCTGAAACAGTAAGAGGCTTTAAGGAAATTCTTGATGGTATGCATGATGATGTACCAGAAGAAGCATTTAGACTTACTGGTACAATAGATGATGTACTAGAAAAGGCAAAGGGCTTAGCTTAATAATGAAAATAATAGTTTCTACTCATCAAGGAAATTTATATAATGAAGAAGTAGATTACGTTGTTGTTCATAGTACAACTGATGGTGAATATGCAATAATGTCTGACCACGTTCCTGTAATATCTGTAATGGATGAGGGATATGTTAAATTTGTACGTGGTAAGGATGAATACTATGTCGTAATAGTATCAGGAATTCTTGAATTCCATGATAATGTAGTAAGCGTACTTGTTCAAGAGGCTCATATTGGTGAAAACAAAGAATCTGCTAGGGTTCATCTAGAAGAAATTAGAAAAGAAAGAATGAATCTTAATAGAAAGGAAGCTGTTGATTTCACTCAAAAGGAAAGAGAGCTTCGTGAGAATATTAAGAATGTAGGCGCAGGAAGACTATAAGAATTTAAGCTGTATTTCAATTGAAATATGGCTTTTTCTATATTGTGATATTATTTTTATAAAATATATTTAAGGAGAAAAATATGTTAACAGCAATTAATGTAAATTATATTATATATACAGTCCTATATTTATTAAGCTTTTGTTTCTCATATTATGTAATAGTATCATCACGTTTAGAGACTTTATTTAAGCAAGGTAGTATTTGGCCTATAAGGATAGCTCAAATTATTTTAAGTGGAATTATAGCCTATCTTTTTAGTCAAGGAATATATAATTTAATAACGTATTTTCAATTTTAAAAAATATTTTAATTTTTTTGTATAATCTTTTCCCTTGTGATTCATACTACAAATGAGGTGAAAGTATGAAACAAAAATTTAAAAGCTTTTTAGTAGAGAAAAAGGAATTAATCATATTTATAGGAGCGATTTTATTTGTATTTATTTCTGTAATCGCGATTGCATCATTCGCATTTAAGGATAAAACAATTCCAGTTACAAATCCAACAGATGTTGTAACTCCAACTAATGGTGATGATGACCCCGTTGTAGAACCAACTAAAGATATTGACAATCCAGTATCAGTTATTCAAAAATTCTCATTACCTGTTTCAGGAGAATATGAAATGGTAAGAATCTTCTTTGATAACAGCTTAACAGATGAGGAATTAGCTTCTGCTATTATTGATAATGGATCAACATTAGAAACATCATCAGGTATATCCTATGCTAAAAAGGATAATTCCACATTCTCTGTATTATCAATTTATGATGGAGAAGTAGTAGAGGTTACAGAAGATGAGGTTTTAGGATGTAGTGTCACAATTAAGCACTCAAATAATGTAGTAAGTATTTATTCATCATTACAGGATTTAACAGTTGAAAAGGGTACAAAGGTGAAGCAAGGAGATATCCTAGGTTCAGCTTCAACTTCCTCAAATGATATCTCAGCTGGTGTACATGTTTACTTACAAACAATTGTTGGAAATGACTATGTAAATCCTACCTCTCTAATGGGAAAAACACTAGAAGAAATTGATATTACAAAATAATCTAAAGGACAAGTCTAATTTAGGCTTGTTTTTTTCATAAAATCACCATAAATGTCATAAAATTTTGTGGTGATATATTATGCTTGATGAACTTGATAATCGTGTTATACAAATAGCTAACTTAATGCTAGAAGGAAATAGAACAGTTAGAGAGGTGGCTAAAATTATTGGCTATTCTAAATCAACTGTTCATTATGATTTAACTAAAAGATTAGAAGCATTAGATTCTAATCTCTATTTAAAAATAAGAAAATTATTAGACTATAATAAAAAAATCCGCCACATTAGAGGCGGTGAGGCAACTAGACTAAAGTATCTTTATAGACCTCGATAACATCATTATTAAGTACATTTAAGGATGATGCTTCAATTTTATATTTATAAAGCTCGCTCGTTAAATTATCAAAATAATCAATATCAGTTGTACCCTCAATAATAACATCCTTTTGATATGAAACATTAACAATATTTATTTTAGGCATTACATTTAATATAGTATTATATCCTGAATAAGAGGTAGTTAAAATAAATCTCTTTTGAAGCTTAGGCTCATAAATCTTAACACCTTTTAGACATTCACTAACAGAAGAAGAATACGCTCTAACAAGACCTCCAGCTCCAAGTAAAATTCCTCCAAAATATCTAGTAACTATTACTAAAATATTAGTAAGTTCCTTCTTTTTTAAAACGTCAATCATTGGAGCACCTGCTGTTTTAGCTGGCTCACCATCATCTGAGGCCTTTTGAATATCCTGATTATCCCCTAAAATATAGGCATAGCAGTTATGTGTTGCATCATAATGTTTTTTTCTAATTTCATTTAATTTATTATTTACTTCATCTATTGTATTAACTCTATACGCTCTACAAATAAATTCACTTTTTTGAATTATAATTGTATTAATATATTCTCCTTGAATCATATACATCATATCACCAGCTTTTGGCAATATTTTAACATATTATTATTTTCATAACAATAAAACTCTAAAAATATGGGAATAATAAATATACAATTAATTATATCTTAATTTATTAACGAATTTAAAATTCTAGACTAGAAGATAATAAAATGCTATAATACAAAAGGTGTTGTGTGTATGAAAGAATTAAATGCCGGGTTAGAATTGTTAAAAAAAATCAATTCATATGGTTATGAAGCATATTTTATTGGTGGCTTTGTTAGAGATTATTTATTAAATATTCCCTCTAATGATATTGATATAACAACCTCTATGCCTATAGAAGAAATCAAATCAAAATTTAATATTATTGACAATGGTAGTACATATTCCTCTTTAACAATATCATTTGATTCCTTTTTATTTGAAGTGACTCATTTTAGAAAAGATTCCTTATATTTAGATCATAGACATCCTGTAGTAATGGATATTGATACTCTAGAAGAGGATGTAAAAAGAAGAGATTTTACAATTAACGCTATCGCAATGGATAAGGATTATAAGCTATATGACTTTTATTCTGGAATTGAAGATTTAAAATTAAAAAGAATTAAAACAATTCGTGAGCCTAACGAACGTTTTATTGAGGATTCTCTAAGAATTCTTAGAGGATGTTATTTTTCTTCTAAACTAGGTTTTGAAATAGAAAATGAAACATTAATGGCTATGAATAAACAAAGAGCGTTATTAAAGAATTTATCAAATGAAAGAATATATTCTTATTTTATAAAACTCGTATACGCAAAAACTAAAAAAGGTATTGATTATATCATTAATAATAATCTATTTGAATATATTCCTGAATATCAAAAATGGTTATTAATTGCCGATGAAAAATATAATGAGACTGAATTAAGATATTTATATGCAAAAGAATATTTAACTTACCCTCCTTTTTTAACTAAAAAAGAAAAAAAAATATGTGATATTCTTATAGATTTAATAAGAAATAATTTTTCTAGCTATTATTTATATATCTATAAAAATGAAATTAAATTATTTCAAAATATTTTAAATAATTATAACGAAATAAATACTAGAATAATGGAATTTCCTATCAAAAATGATTCTGAATTAGCATTGAAAAAAGAAGAAATAGCTCAAATGTTTAAAGGACCTGAAATAAATATTAAAATTAAAGAAATTATAGCCTTAATATTAGATAGAAGGCTTGAAAATGATAAAGAGATAATTAAAAAATATTTGGGAGAAATGTAGTATGAATAAAATATATGCATATATAGATTCTTATGAAATAATAACAATATTAGTAGATAAAACTATTAATAAACCTAATAAAAGCTTTTATTTAAATGATGGAATTACTAATGAACAATTTATGGTTTATGCTTCTTATGAAGAAAGCGAATTTTATAAATATGTAGTTAATTTTATTAAAGGCATTTCACTTCATAAGGATTATTATGTAATCGATGAGGAAGGAAATAAGACATTACTTCAAAGTGGATCTATTGTTAGAAGCCGTGAATTTGAAAATGAGTTTAGTTATGATGGTCCACTAGGTGTTGAATATCATAAGGAATATACAACAATTAGAGTATGGTCACCTGTAGCTAAAGAGATTAATGTTGGTATTATAGATAATGAAGAAAAACAATATAAGCTTAAATATACTACTAGAGGTGTATGGGAAATTACTATTAATGGAGATTGTGATGGATTAGGGTATATTCTTTATTCTAGGGTTAATGATAAGTTTGTAAAAATAAAAGACCCATATGCTAAAGCTAGTTGTGCAAATGGTGAATATAATTATATTGTTAATCCTGATAAATTTTATAAAATGAAATATAGTAAGCCTCTTTTTAGTGGTAGATATACAGACGCAATTATATATGAGGCTTCTATAAGAGATTTCACCTGTTCATTAGAATCTCAAAATAAGGGGACATTTTTAGGTATGATTGAAAATGTTCCTACCTCAAAGGGATATCCTACAGGATTAGAATATATTAAATCATTAGGTATTACTCACTTACAGCTTTTGCCTATTTTTGATTTTGGTGGAGTAGATGATTTAAAGAAGGATTTTAAATATAATTGGGGTTATAATCCTGAACAATTTTTTGTTCCTAGTGGATGGTATTCAAAAAATCCTAATGATCCTTATTCTAGAATAAATGAATTATTAGAATTAATAGATAATTGTCATAGGTTAGGCTTAAGAGTAGTAATGGATGTTGTGTTTAACCATGTTTATAAATGGGAAACATTTGCCTTTGATTATTTAGTTCCAGGATATTTCTATAGAATAGAATATGATGGATCTAAATCAAATGCTTCAGGATGTGGTAATGTTATCGCAACTGAAAGATATATGGCCTCACGTTTTGTTAATGATGTTTTAGAGTATTTTGCTAGAGTATTTAAAATATCAGGCTTTAGATTTGATTTAATGGGCCTATTAGATATTAATACTTTAAATGAAGCTTATGATAAGCTATCTCAAATTGAACCAGGTATTATTTTATATGGTGAAGGTTGGAATATGATGAATCCACTTCCTGATAGTGAAAGACCACATATGTATAATCATTATAAAATGTCTGAATATGCATTTTTTAATGATCGTTATAGAGATTTAATTAGAGGAAGCCAATGGAATAAATCTCAAGGCTTTGCCTTCGATAGTTGGTTTAATATGTTTGATGTTTCACATTTAATTGGGGGCTCATGCCTAGATTTCTTTAAGTTTTATTCTCCAACTCAAACTATAAATTATACAGAATGTCATGATAATTTTACCTTCTATGATTTTGCAGTAACAGCATTAGGTAAGGATGAAATGAAAGCACATAATGCTTGTAGATTAGCATTACAAACTATTATTATTTCTGAGGGAATTCCTTTTATTCATGCTGGACAAGAGTTCTTTAAAACTAAAAAAGGAATTGAAAATTCCTATAATTCTAAGGATTCTATTAATAAAATAGATTATAAAAGAAGAGATAAATATATAAATAATGTAGAAGGAATTAAGGATTTAATTTCTATTAGAAAGGAATATCCTGTATTTAGATTAGATAACGCAACTGATATTAGAAGTAATCTTCATCTACTTGATGGCTTATGTGATTCTCATATGGTTGGAATATTATATGAGGATATTAATTATAGATTGTATGTATTAGTAAAGAATGATTATGAATTAAGGAAAATTCCTCTTGAGGCTGAAATGATTTTTGATGGTAGAAAAAAATGTGCTATAATTAAAGCCGAGCACAAATTAGAGGCTCCTGGCGTATATATACTTCGAAAGGAATTTAAAAAATAATGAGAATAATAGGTAAAATTACAGCTATTAATACTTCAGATGGACAATATAATTTAGTTGTATTAACATGTGAAAATGAAAGCTTTAATATAAAAATTAAAATTAGTGATGCAGATGATATCAAAATTGGGGGAATTTACCAATTTGATTGTGATATCATTGAGCATGAAAGAACTAGTTATTTAGTTAATAATCATATTCCTGCTGATAAGCTAGAATATATAGAAAGAAATAATTTATTAAGACATTTTTGTAATTCATCTCCTTTATCACTAGAAGATGAAGAAAAAGAAATTAATAAATATATCAATTTATTAGATAATAAAATTATTAAGGATATAACTATTTATTTAATAAATAAATTTCATGATGATTTCTTTATTTATCCTGCAGCAACAAAGTTTCATCATGCTTATGTCGGAGGATTAGCTTATCATTCAATTGGCATGCTACATCTAGCAAACGCATTTATTGAAAACTATAATTATTTAGATAAAAATTATGTTTATGCAGGTATTATGCTACATGATATTGGAAAAACTATTGAATTAACTGGTGCAGTAAATACTGAATATTCATTGAAAGGACAACTTCTTGGACATTTAGTATTAGGTGCAATGGAAATTAGTGATGCAGCAAAGGTGTTAGGATATTCTAATACCGAGGAAGCTTTAATGCTTGAGCATATGCTAATATCTCATCATGGACAACCTCAATTCGGTTCTGCTAAAAAGCCTATGACTCCAGAGGCATTAGCTTTATGGTTTATTGATACTATAGATTCTAAGTTTAGAGTTTTAGGTGAAGAATTAGAGAATACAGAAGACAATACATTTACTGATGCGATTGGAGTATTGGATAGAGGAAAATTTTATAAAGTTAAATAGTTGATATTTTCACTATTATGATAAAACTTTAAAATTAAAATATAAATTGCGGCTCTTTCCAAACTGAGGTAGTTTGGTAGGTAGGTAGCTACCTTAAATTTGAAAGAAAAAATCAAAGATGGTAAAAAGCTATCCATTCTTGGGTAGATGTTTACCATCTTTTTTTGACAATGAAAACATTATATTTATTTTATAAATTTTATTATTTTATTTTTTACGTGGTTTCCGGAAAATTTTAGATACATCTACACGCTTAAATGCTGTAACTCCTGAATTTATTATGTACATAATTCTGTTTCTAAAATGAGTGAAATTTTGATATCCGAAAGCTATTCTTTTAATAACTTTAATTCAATTATTAATTCCTTCAATATAACCATTATGTAGTTTTCTTTCACCGAATCGAATAAATGAATTAACGATTTCTTTTTTCCAATTATAAAAGTAAGCGTTAAAAAGGTTCTTTCCACGATTAGTTGGCAAATATCTCTATAAACAATATACTATTACATAATTTCAAATTCAAACTCATGTAATAGTATTTTTGTTTTTAGAGTGTCAAATTTACATCTTCCAAACATTACTCTTTTTATTAATTTAATTAAATTAACTTTTCCTTCAGCAATGCCGTTATTATTAGTCATATCAATGGCATTAATTACTGCATTTTTTTCTTTAGATAAAACTTCAATATAAGAATTTATTGAATCAATATTAGTTTCTTTGGCATTAGAAATCCATTCATCTAGTTTAGTACTATCTTTTCCCAATATTAAATTTTTAAATGATGAATTAATCTTAAGTATGGATCCAATTATTGGATATTTTTCAATGATTTCATTTAATTGGAATTGAGAAATTATATTTTCTTTTTCATTATCAAAATAGAAAAGTTTTTTTACTGTTTTAGCATCGATAATATCCGAACACAATAATGAGATATCAAGGTCTTTGTTTACCCTTTTTTCTTTTAATATGAATCCTCTTATAGCATCTGGAGTGATTTTATGATCTTTTTCTTTTTTAATATATTTAGCTATATCAACAGAAGATTTCCCAGATAAGTAAAGTTTCATTATTTCATCTCTATATGTTGGTAATATACCTTCTTTTTTGACCGTAATGTGCATTACAAGGGTCAAAGTCAGGTTGTATATATTTTTTAATACAGGTTCTACTGAAATTAGTTATTTTTCTAATTTCATTTATTGATTTACCACTATCATATAATTCTTTAACTTTTTTAGCACGTTCTATTGTTTTTTCGATGGCTTTATTATGGTCTCTGCCTCTTGAATTAGTAGAGTTAGGAGGTATATCGCTTTCTTTCATTTCCACATAATCTCTAACAGTAGAGATGCTTATATTATATTTTGAAGCTATTTCAACATAATTTAATCCACTATTATGTTTTTCTCTAACTAAAAAGATTCTATCGTGCCTATCAAGAAGTAAATATTCAGCAAGATCTACTATATTACTTTCCTTGGAAGTAACAGCTATACGTCCTGTAATAATTGAAGAAACTATATCACAGCATTTGTCAGCCATATTTTTTAATAAATGAAACCTATCGGTTATTTGTTTTATTGTGGCTTTAGAATCATTAATTGCCTTATTGTATGACCAACTTCCATCTCTTGAGGCGAATTCTATATTAGGATACTTGTTTAATTCGTTAGTAACATCTTCACATTCTCTAGAGTTAATGATATTAATTATTTTTTTCTTCGTAGAATCAATAATCACAGTACCATATTTATATCTTCGTTTAGTAGCAAAATCATCTATAGCAATGGAAGTAACATCATTACTATTGGTTACTATTATTTTGGTTTTTTTTTAAGTAATTACATATTGAGCTTTTTTAGCTATAATACCCATATCATACAAATCTTTTGAGGCTTGTATGCTACTCATATCCTTATTCAAGTTAACTATAGTTTTAATTAATCTTTTTGTTTTACGACCCTTAGGTGATATAAAATCAACATTTTCTATAAATGTTTTTGTTGAGCATTTTTTATTTCTACAAATGAATTTTTTTCTTTCTAGTTTGATAAGTACAGGTATTTCTTGTATAGGCAAATCGTAAAATTTAGAATAATAAATAGAATGAATACTACTTGTCTTTTTGCCACAGTTAGGACAAAATACTGTAGTTTTTCTTAAATGACATGAGGTTAAAAAAATACCATCTACAAGCTCAATATTATCTGTTATAAGACGAGGATTTAACCCAACTATTTTACTAACCATTAAAAATACACCACCTTAATATATGATGAATTATATATTAAAATGCTAAATTTGCCAACTAATCGTGGAAAGAACCTTTTTAACGCTTACATTCAAGGTAGTAAACTTAAGGCTCGGTTAGTATAGAAGATGTGGAATGAATGTAGTGAATTACAAATTAAGTTCCAAAGTTTTAGCACTAGCTAATAAGAAAAAGGGAAGAACCGATGTTTTAATTCTCTTTTTTGTCGTTTATGCTATTGTTTATAACTTTAGTTTCCTATAGCATAATTTGTCATAAACATTAGCATTTTTTGCTATTGTAAATTGTATTGTTTAAAAGTACACTAAAAATGTAAAGCGTTTTCTTATTGAGGGATGAAATATGGAAATCAATGTTTAAAATAAAGCTAAACAATGGCAGATTATCTTGTTTCCGTTTAATAATGCGGCTACAAATATTTACTTAACTTTAATGTCATTTATTTCTTATTATGCAGGTTATTATTTATCTAGAAATTTTTTAATTGGTTTTGCTAGTGCAGCAGTTAGTGCAGCAATTACTGTTACTATTTCAACAATTATTACAACTATGCGTATATTTGATGGTATTACTGATCCGATTTGCGGAGCAATAATGGATAAGACTAATACTAAATTTGGTAAATTTAGAGTGTTTATTGTTATTGGTAATTTATTACTTGCCATATCATGTATTTTAATGTTTTTTGTTATTAGACCAATTCAATCATCTGTGTTTAGATGGATTGCATTTATAGTTACATATGTTATTTATGTTATTGGTTATACTTGTCAGTGTGCATGTACAAAAGCAGGACAAACATGTTTGACATCAGATGCAAAGCAAAGAAGTCAATTTGTTATTTGGAATATGGTTGGAATGGTTATGTCAATTGTAATGATTAATTTATTAGGAAATGGGTTATTACCAATTTTACTAAAAAGCGATGAAGGTACACTTGGAGTTTTATATAATCTAAATTTTATGATATTTTAGTTCCAATTGCGATTGTTTTATCAGCTATTTACACTTTACTTTCTGTTTTGGCTATTTGGGAGAAGGATAAGCCTCAATATTGGGGAATTGATGCTAGCCAAAGAAAAACGAAATTTAAAGATTATGTTAAGGTTGTAAAAGATAACAAGCCTATTAGATGGCTAGTAGTGTCATCAGGCTGTAATAAACTAGCATCAACAATTGCTACTTCAAATGTTGTTGCAGCATTAATCTACCATATAATAGGGATTTCGCAAAGTAAAAAAATTAAGTAGTAATGCAAACATTACTGGTCTTTATTTTAAATGTGTTGATTCAGACGACTGGGTTGAACAAGATTCATATCAAAAAGTTTTAGACTTATTAAAAAGTAATCACGAATTAAATAATGATCCTGATTTATATTTGACAAATTATGTATTTGAAAGATTAGACTGTAATAAACAATATATTCACAAAAACACTAAAGCATTTGCTCCAAATAAAATGCTTTCTTGGGCAGATGTAAAAAAATTAGGTTTAAGTGAATATATTGTAATGCATTCTATGATTTATAAA
>CAKQBG010000019.1 GCA_934216145.1 uncultured Anaeroplasma sp. | reverse complement strand
TTTCCAGATTTTAAACTGGTTTGAAACCCCATTTTTGTTTATCGAGGACTGATTATTTCTTCACAGCCCCTTTTTTTGGCTTTGTATTTCATTTGCGATAGGAGTTTGAAAAATTGATTTTATTTCATTTATATCATTAGTTTGTCCTAAAGCATACATTAGCTTACATACAGCTGATTCAGTAGTCATATCTAGTGCTTCAATCGCGCCTGTTTTTAAGGCTTTTGTACCAACCTCATAAATATTAAAGTTAGATGATTCATATAGGCATTGACTACATAATACTACGGGTACATTATTTTTTATTGCTAGATCTATTTTAGAAACAAAGTCTCTTCTTATAAAACTCATTCCACCGGCACCATAGGCTTCAATAACTATACCCTTTGTTCCTGATGAAATTAATAAATCTATTATATTAGGGTTAGTAGTAGGAGTAAGCTTTAGTAAAAATACATTTGTTTCAATATTAGTATTTAGCAATGTTTTTTTTTGGTTATGCTCATTTAAATAAATAGGAGAAATAACTAAGCCATTAGAGGAAGCTGTCGCGAATGGGGTTAGGTTTATTGATTCAAAGGCTTTAAAGCCTGATGTTCTAACTTTAACTGCACGAGATCCTAATATTACCTTTCTATCAAATGCGATAAATATTCCTTTATAGCCTGATTTTGCCATTTCAAGTGCGCATTTTAAATTGTCATAGGCATCTGATAGAGGATGTGATATAGGAAGCTGAGATCCTGTAAAGACAATAGGTAGACTTGGATTTTGAACCATTAAAGAAATCATTGAGGTTGTGTAGGCCATTGTGTCTGTACCATGAGTTACGATTATTCCATCATAATCTGGCATTTTTTCATAGATTTTAGTAGCTAAAACCTTCCATTCCTCTGGTTGAATATTAGAGGAATCTAAGACAAATACCTCTTCAATATCTAATTTTGTTTCATTATCAGCTAATATATCCTTAAATTTATTATGAATATCCATAGGGATAAGTCCGTTTTCACTTTGTACTGAGGCGATTGTACCACCTGTTGTTAATAATAATATTTTTTTCATTTTCTTCACCGAAACTATTATATACTATTTTTATTTTTTTTAAATATAAATATTTTATTTATTTTATAGATGATAGTTTAATTGTATTTGAAGTTAATATCTTTTTATTATATAATACTCATATATGAAAAAGGAGCTAGTATGGAAAAAAAGGAATTAATTAAGCTTTATGCTAATAAATATAAAAAAGTATCTAAAATATTATCAATTATCTTAACTGCATTTATTATTATTTTAGGTGGATTTATGATTTGGCTTGGAGCTATAATTATATTAAATAATAATGCATGGTGGTTTATTACAATTGGAATTATATTATTTGCTTGTGCAACCCTAGATATTGGACTTGCGATTAAATATGTTCTTTTTTCTTGGAAGAATTTAAAATATATGCCAGTTAGAAAGGCTGCAGAAAGATATTGTAAAATTACTGGAAATAAATTTTAAAAGGAGACCTAATTGGTCTCCTTTAATTACCTATAATATTAAATTATTTTGCGTCATTCATCGAGCGCATAACCTGACGAACCTGCTTCTCAGATGGTGTACGTCCCATTTGAGTCATCATAGCACGAATCATATTTTCATTAATAGGCGGATTCTTTTTTAATTGGCGTTCAAATAATTTTTTAGTTACAATAAATGTAACGATACCTGTAATAATTATTACTCCAAGGATTATTAATATGAACTGCCACCATTCAAATGTCATCATAATTTCACTCCTCGTATGCTATTGTACACTTTTATTATTTAATTTTCAACTATAAATCTAGACTTAATTTATTAATTGTGGTAAAATTGAGGTACCATAATTAAAGGAGGAATACAATATGCCTAGAAAAGTAATAGAAGATACTTGTATTGGTTGTGGAGCTTGCGCTGGCGAGTGCCCAGTAAGTGCAATTACAGTAGAGGATGTTTCTCACATTGATGCTGATACTTGTATTGATTGTGGTGCATGCCAAGGTGTTTGTCCAGTAGACGCAATCGTAGAAGAATAATTATATAAAAAATCGAAAATATGGGGAGGCTATCGAGCCTCCTTTTATTTTTGGTCAAAAAAAATACTGGAATCAATCCAGTATTAGTTTTAAGCCTTCTTTTTCTTGAAGCTATTTTCTGTTCCATTTATTAATCTTTTATAATTTTTTATATGCTTTAGAATGATTAATAAACCCATTAATGAGAAAAGAAGAGCTAGTGGTAATGATACTTTACCAATAAAATATTCTAAAAAGTTTGTTGGTGTGATACCTACAAAGTGTAGTATCCAGCCACATGAAATAACTGTAATTGTTGCTGCTGTAGAGCCTACTGATACATAGCCTGTAAATTTTAGTGCTATATAGAAAGCAATTAAGCATAGTATAGCAACAAGTGGAGATAGAATTAAAACTACTCCTAGGCTTGTAGCTACTGCTTTTCCACCCTTGAAATCTAAGAATATTGAATATGAATGACCTATTATAGCTAGTGCACCATAATATAATTCATCAATTGGGGTTACCCATACTCCAGTAGATGCTAATATTTTAACTAAAATAATAATAGCCATTCCTTTAAATACATCACATAGAAATACTAGGTATCCTATTTTTTTTCCTAAAACTCTAATTGCGTTTGTTGAACCAATGTTTTTACTTCCGTGCTCTCTAATATCTATTCCTTTAAACTTTTTACCTATTAATACTCCAAAGGGTATAGAGCCCAATAAATAAGAAAGAATTAATAATAAAACTGAAATAGTAATATTAAGAGCAGGATTAATATTTAATAATGTTTGAATCATAAAAATTTCTCCTCATCTAGTATAGAATTATATTCTAATAAATATTAAAAGTCAATTTTTGATATTTATTTTTCAATATATTTCTAATCTTTGTTTGGCATTTTTAGAATAAATATATAACCAAGAACCAGTTAAAAGGAAGATACAAGCACATATCCAAGCAAATGGATCTGCGACAGCAAGTCCAAATAAAGCATGAATGTTAGCTTCTGTTGTAACCTTACTGCCATTTAGTATACTAGGTAATGTTAAGCATATAGATGTTCTAGCGGCTAATTCTCCAATTCCAGCAAGGAATGGGAATAAGGATTTACCTAAACCCTGAACTGAATTTCGATAAACTATTAGAGCACCTAAAATGAAGTATAAGCACATATCACAATATAAATAAGCATTTCCAAATTTTATTGCTTCTGGAGTAATTTTATCACTTGAATAGAATAAATATAAATATGAACCATTAATTGTTAAAAGAAGTCCTAAGCCACCAATAATTACATAACCAATTAATGCTAATAGCATCGCACTATTTACACCCTTTTTAATTCTTTTAAAATCATTAGCTCCTAAATTTTGACCACAATATGTTAGCATAGTAGTACCTAAGGCATTATAAGGACACATTAATAGATTATTTAATTTTATTGCGGCACCAAAACCATTTTGAGCATCAGATCTTATAACCTGACCAAGCTCATTTGAATCAAATTGAACTATTCCTGATTGCATAACTATTAAGCCTATTGATAATATAGAGAATTGTAATGCTAGAGGTAAGCCCATTTTTAAATGCTTAAAGCTATATGCAAAGTCTATTTTAAAATCATCTTTAGATAATCTATATTCTTTATATTTAACAAATGTATAAATAAAACAGCCAATAGCGGAAATGCCTTGAGCTATTACTGTCGCAATAGCGGCACCAGATACACCCCATTTAAATATAGTTATAAATAATAGGTCTAATAAAATATTTATTATAGTAGATAATAATAGGAATAGAAGAGGTGTAGTTGAATCTCCAACGCTTCTTAAAAATGAACAAATTAAATTATAGAATACTTGAGTTATTATTCCCATATATATAATAAATATATAGGTGTAAGCAGAATGATAGATTTCATTTTGAACTGCTTCAGTTGATTCTCTTAAGCCTATAACTCCTAGTAATGGATTAATTAGAAATACTGATATTACAGTAACAATTATAGATACTATAAAGGCTAGCTTTATTTGTGTTGCAAAGCTTATTCTAATACCATTCATATTATTTTGACCAAATAGATTAGAGGTAATAACAGAAAATCCTGCAGTAATTCCTAAAACAAATTGCAAAACTAGAAATACTAGATTAGTTGTATTGTTTACTCCAGCTACCTCATTAGCGTTTAAAAATTGACCACATATTGCAGCATCAGCTATTGTATAAACCTGCTGTAAAAGATAGCTTAGAAGTATAGGTAATGTAAATAATAAGATACATTTAATTGGACTTTTTTTAGTTAAATCCATAGGCATAAAAAGATTCATAAGAACTCCCCTTTCAAAAACAAAAATATTATATACTTTTAAATAAAATTGTAAATTAATAATATGAATAAAAATGCTTACATTTTTTAAAAATATAGATAAGAATTTAAAAGTCAAAATAAAATATTTTTGTCAATTTATTGAGAAAACTAAAAAATTATGATATTATAGAAATGTTTTAAGGTTGGTGGTATTAATGCAAAATAATAACTATAGTGATGATTCTATACAAGTACTTGAGGGTCTTGAGCATGTTAGAAAAAGACCTGGTATGTATATTGGTTCAACCGATGAAAGAGGCTTACATCACCTAGTATGGGAAATTGTAGATAACTCTATCGATGAAGCTCTAGCAGGATATGGTAGAGAAATTGACGTTACAATTAATGAGGATAATTCAATTACAGTTAGTGATAATGGCCGTGGAGTTCCATGTGGAATGCATCAAACTGGTAAAAATACAATGGAAATAATTTACACAAAGCTTAATGCTGGTGGTAAGTTTGGTGGTAATGGTTATAAGACTACAGGAGGATTACATGGTGTAGGTGCTTCTGTTGTTAACGCGTTATCAAGCTATATGGAAGTTATTAGCTATAGAGATGGTAAAATTCATAGAATTAGATTTGAAAATGGTGGAACTAAGATTTCTAAGGTTGAGGTTATTGGTGATACTAAGAAGACTGGTACAACTGTTACATTTAAACCAGATCCAACTGTTTTTACAACAACAGTTTATTCATATGAAACAATTAAAACTAGAATTAGAGAGAGTGCTTTTTTAATCAAAAATCTAAAAATGGTTTTAACTGATAATAGAAGTAAAAAGAGTGAAACCTTTGTATATGAAAATGGTATTTCTGAATATGTTGCCTTTTTAACTCAAGGTAAAAAGCCTATTCATAATGTAGCTTATTTTGAAGGCGTATATCATGTACCTGATAGTAAAGAGGAAATCGAAGTAGAAGTAGCATTACAATTCCTAGAATCTTATTCAGAAACTATTGTATCATTTGTTAATAATGTAAAAACAGGTGATGGTGGTAGCCATGAAACTGGCTTTAAGTCTGCTTTAACAAAGGCTTTTAATGATTTTGCGCATAAATATAAGCTTATTAAGGAAAAGGATCAGCTAGAGGGTACTGATATTAGAGCTGGTATGACATCGGTTGTATCTGTTAGAATTGGTGAAAAGCTTCTTGAGTTTGAAGGACAAACAAAGGGTAAGCTTGGTACACCTCAGGCTAAATTTGCGGTAGATTCTATTTTAACTGAAAAGCTTGGATACTTCCTAGGAGAGAATGTTGATTTAGCTAATACTATTGTTAAAAAGGCTTTAAGAGAAGCTGAGTCACGTGCAGCAGCTCGTAAGGCTCGTGAACAGGCTCGTATGGATAAAAAGGATAAGGGTGAGAAGAATATCTCTGCTAAGCTAGCTCCTACTAGTGAAAAGAATAAGGATATTAATGAGCTTTATTTAGTAGAGGGTGATTCTGCCGGTGGTTCCGCAAAGCAGGGTAGAGATAGAAGATATCAAGCAATTTTACCTTTAAGAGGTAAGGTTTTAAATACTGAAAAGGCTACTGCTGATTCAGCATTAAAGAATGAGGAAATAGCTACTATGATCTATACTATTGGTGCAGATTATGGTGTTAATTTTGATATTAAAAAATGTAATTATAAGAAAATAATCATCATGACCGATGCCGATGATGATGGTGCTCACATTCAGGTATTATTACTTACATTCTTCTTTAGATATATGAGACCTTTAATTGAGGATGGAAGAGTTTATATTGCGATGCCACCTCTATTTAAGATTACAAAGCGTGGTAAAAAAGAAGAAATTATTTATGCTTGGAGTAATGAGGAAAAAGAGAAAATAATGGCCAATTGTAAGGTTCAAACTATAGTTCAAAGATATAAGGGACTTGGTGAAATGAATGCTGAGCAATTATGGGAGACAACTATGAATCCAGAAACTAGAACCCTTGTTCAGGTTCATCTAGAGGATTTAGCTGATGCAGAAGCACAAATTGAAACACTTATGGGTAGTGATTCAAATAGACGTAGAGATTGGCTTGAAAACCATGTTTCATTTACATTAGAAGAGGAGGAAGAGTAAGATGGCAAAGGAATCCTTAAAGAAAAAGCTTGATATGTTTATGAATGAAACATTTCAAGAAACAAAGCTTGAGGACGTAATTGGTGACCGCTTTGGTAGATATTCTAAATATATTATCCAGGAGCGTGCTATTCCTGATATTAGAGATGGCTTAAAGCCAGTTCAAAGACGTATTCTATATGGAATGAATGTTTTAAAGGTTACATCTAATGCTCAATATAAAAAATCTGCTCGTATTGTTGGTGAGGTTATGGGTAAATTCCACCCTCATGGAGATTCATCTATATATGAAGCAATGGTTCGTATGAGTCAAACATGGAAAATGGGTGTTACACTAATTGATATGCATGGCAATAATGGTTCAATAGATGGTGATGGACCAGCAGCCATGCGTTATACTGAAACTCGTATGAGTAAAAATGCTGAATATCTATTAATGGATATTGACAAAAATACAGTACCTTTTATTCCAAACTTCGATGAAGAGGAAATTGAGCCTACTGTATTACCTGCTAAATTCCCCAACCTTTTAGTTAATGGTGCGATGGGTATTTCATCAGGTTATGCAACATATATTCCAACACATAATATTAACGAGGTTGTTAGCGCAACTATCGCAAGAATTGATAACCCAGATATGACTGTTGATGATTTACTTAAAATAATGCCTGGTCCAGATTTCCCAACTGGCGGTATCGTCCAAGGTAAGGATGGAATTAGAGAGGCATTCTTAACAGGAGCAGGTACTGTTGTTGTTAGAAGTAAATACGAATTTGAGGATATGGGAAATGATCAAAAACGTATTGTTATAACTGAAATTCCTTATGATACATTAAAATCAAAAACAGTTGAAAAGATGGAACAATTAAGAATTGATGGTAAGGTTCCTGATGTTTTAGAGGTACGTGATGAATCAGGTAGAGATGGCTTACGTATCGCAGTAGATCTAAAAAAAGGCGCTAACCAAGAAGCAATTATTAATTATTTTTTAAAGAATACTGATTTACAAATTAACCTAAATTATAATATGGTTTCAATTTGTAATCGTCGACCTATGAGACTAGGTGTAATTCCTATTTTAGATGCCTATATTGATCATCAAAAAGAGGTAGTTACTAATAGAACTAATTTCGATTTAGCTAAGGCTCAAAAAAGATTACATATCGTTGATGGCTTAACAAAGATGATTTCTATTGTTGATGAGGTTATTGCGGTAATTAGAGCTTCTAAAAATAAGGCTGATTCTATTGAAAACTTAGTTAAAAGATTTGATTTTACTGAGGTTCAGGCTGAAGCTATTGTAATGATGAGATTATATAGCTTATCTAATCAGGATATTTTAGCTTTACAAGAGGAAAGAGAAGAATTAGAAAAGAATGTAGCTAAGTATAAGAAGATATTATCATCTGAACGTGAGCTATTAAAGGTTATTAAGCATGAGCTTGAGGAAATGAATAAGGTATTAGTATGCCCAAGAAGAACTGTTATTGATGAAAAGGTATCTAATATTAAAGTTGATGAAATGGATTTAATTGCGAAAGAACAAACTGTTGTCTCTATTTCAAGAGAGGGCTATTTAAAGCGTGATAATCCTAAATCATTTGCGAAGGTTAAGAATAACGCTGTTAAGGAAAATGACTCAATTATATTCCTTAAGGAAGTTTCAACTCTTGATACTTTATTAATTTTTACATCATTAGGAAATTTTATTTATTTACCTGTATTTAAAATTAACGAATGTAAATTTAAAGAGGTTGGACAATTTATTAATAACCTAGTTACTACATCTCCAAAGGAAAAAATAGTTACTGTTTTCTCTGTTAAGAATTTTATTGATTCATATACATTATTATTAACTACAAAGCAAGGTGTAATGAAGCAAACATTATTATCTGAATTTGTTGTTACAAGATACTCAAAGCCTGTAAGAGCTATTAAGCTAGTAGATGGTGATGAATTAGCTTCTGTTGATATGACAAAGAATCCACTTGAGATTGTATTAGTAACTAAGAAGTGTTTTGCATTACGCTTTAGAGCTTCTGATATAAGCCTATATGGTTGTAATGCTGGAGGAGTTAGATCAGTTATCTTAAGTGATAAGGATTCTGTTGTTTCTGCTTTTTATAGTAATAAAAATGATGATTTCGTTATTTTAACTGAGAAAAATACTATAAAGAGAATGAAGGTTACTGATTTAGTATTAACTAAACGTGGCAGAGTAGGAACAAGTGTTATCAAAGAAGTTAAATCTAATCCAGTTTATATAGCTGATTCGAAAGCTTTAACTCCAAATCAATATAAGGAATCTCTTATTCATTTAGTTTATAAGAATGGAAATGAAAATATTGAGGCTAATACCCTTAAATATAATCAGGCTGATGCTGGAAAGGCACTAAAGCTTGTTAATGAGGAGCTTGTTCAACCATTAAAGCTTTATATTGATGAACCAGCTACTCCTGATTCAATTCCATCATTAGATTATTTAGAGGAGCCTACTCATACTTTATTTGATGATGATTATACTGATGAGAAGCCAATCCCAGCTGAAAAGCCAAACGTGACTGCGAATATTCTCGATGAGCTAGATGCTATATTAAAGAAGGAAAGCTCTTCAACAAAGAATCTTAAAACCGATATAGATGATTCTAAAGATAAATCTAAAAAAAAGGAAATTAAATACCAAAGAATTTCTTTATTTGAAGATGATAAAAAGTAATAAATTAATTTAAAATAAAATTAAAGCCTAATCTAATAGTACAAATTAAATTTACTATTTTGATTAGGCTTTTTATTTATAAAAAAACTACGAAAATAAATTCGTAGTCCTTAAATTTCTTCTACATAATTAACATAATTAAGCTTTTTAAAATTATTTATATAGAAATCATGATTTTTTGTTTCATTTTTATTTAGATCAAACTGAATAGAATAAACACTAAGACCTGATGATGAATAAGCTTCATTATAAGAAATAGAATTAATCTTTATTCCCATATTTCTAACCGTATTTACAAAATCCTTTAAATTAGCTCTACATTCAAATTCAATATGAATATTAAATCTTTTAGAACGCTTTGTAAGATTCTTTTCAAATGCTGGCAATAATGAAAATATCACTACAACAACAATAGTAGATAATATGGCTAAAGTATAAAAACCAATACCAATTGAAAGTCCAAGACAGGCACAAGCCCATAATCCAGCCGCAGTGGTTAAACCAATAATTCTATTTTTAGAAGTAATAAGAATAGTTCCTGCCCCTAAAAATCCTATTCCTGAAATAACCTGAGCTCCAAGTCTAGCAGTATCCCCCATATTAAATTGAATAGAAATATACTCATTTGTAAGCATCGCAATTGTTGAACCTAGACAAACAAGAATATAGGTTCTAAAACCTGCTGCTTGATGCTTTTTAGACCTTTCTAGGCCTAATAGACCTCCACATATTACAGAAAGTAATAATCTAACAATTATACTTACAAAAGAAATCTCATTTAAAAAGCTCCATCCGGTAGCTTGAACAAATGGATCAACAATATTTATTAAAAACATAATAAGTCTCCTTAATCGTCATTTAGTATCAATATTTTATCATTTTTATTTTAAAATGTATATTAAATTCGCTAAATAACATCATTATTAATAGTTTTTTTTAGCATAAAAGTATATAATACACACGAGGTGTTTATAATGATTAATGATTTTGGGATTAATAGAACAATGATTAAAATAATAGCTCTTATTACTATGACTATTGATCATATTGGTCTTATGCTATTCCCAAATTATCATATATTTAGAATAATAGGAAGAATAGCTATGCCTTTATTTTGTTATATGATAGCTGAAGGAGCATATTATACTCATAATAAAAAAAAGTATTTACTATCAATATTTGTAATTGGTTTTATATGCTTTTTAATTTATTTATTATTTTTAAAGCAATTTTATTTTAATATTTTAATATCATTTTCTTTTTCCTTAACCTTAATTTATTCTTATGATAAAATTACTGAATCATGTAAAATAAAGAACAAAAAAAGCTTTATTTTATATTTATTATTATTTATAACAATGTTTATTATTTCTTGTTTTTTAGGCTTTTGTGATAAAATAACAGGTAATTCATCTATCTATATGGATTATTCTATATTTCCAGTATTTATTCCTTTCTTAGTATATTTAGGCTTTAAGAATAAATGGATAAGATTTCTATTATTCTTTCTTGGAGTTTTAGCATTATCCTGCTATTATGAATTTGTTGAGCATTCTCCAAATCATCAAATGTATTCTTTAATTTCAGTATTAATAATATTTTTCTATAGTGGTAAAAAGGGTAAATTTGACTTTAAATATTTCTTTTATCTATATTATCCTCTTCATTTAGTAGTATTATACCTAATTAGGTTATTTATTTAATTACAACAAGCTTGTATTACTTGAATTTACTTATTAATTAATTTATAATAAAATTAATCGAATTGAGGTGGAAACGTTAATGAAAAGGAATAAAAAGCCATTAGAGGAAAATAAACCCTTAGATGAAGAATTAGATGAGCATGTTGATGTCAACTCAAAGGAAGTAGTAGTAGAGCGTGTTGAGCATGGACTAATTGGTTCCTTAAGAATTGAAGATGAAATTAACGCTCCATTTTTTAAAGCTAATGATCTAGCGTTTATTAGACATCCTTCTAAGCTTGAAAAGAAAGATTATGTATTATATAAGGATCATGATGATTACTTTTTAAGAAGAGTAATGAAATATAATGAAAATGGAATTTATGTAGCTGGAGATAATGAAAAGAGCTATCACCTAATTGAAAAAGAATCAATTATAGGTAAGGTTATAGGCAGACAAAGAAAAAATAAATTTAAAAGTATTAATTTAAAGCCATCTATTTCCTTAGATATATATACATTAGTAAAATATAATTTAGCTTACTTTAGATTAAAAAATAGAGTAATTGCTTATGAAGATGATATTAATACAGAAGCATTTGAAATAGCTAAAGAAAGATTTGAGACTGTTAATGAGAATAAAGCTAGTACTCCAGTTGTGATTCAACAGGATATTGAGAAGGAGCTTGATTCTGAATTGAATTATTTTATTAACCCAGATGATCTTGTTATAGAATTACAAAAGGAAATGCAGGCTGAAGCCATTCGTCAAGAGAATGAAAAAATCGAAAAGGAAAGAAAACTAGAAGAAGCAAGAAGAATGGTTGAAGAATATGATGAGAATAATTCATCTAATGAGGAGTATGAAGATAAAGATGAATTAGAAGAGGATAGTAATGAAGCTATCGATGTAAAAGAAATAGAAGAATAGAAATATGCCGTAGGCTATAAACTATGGCATTTTTTTATTTATAAATATTATAGATTTAGATTAATACTATTAAGATAGTAAAAAAAAATCGAAAGATAGAATAGTATTAGAATGCTCTTTTATATAGCAAAAAAAATTCAAATTGCAACTAGTTTTGATAACTAAATCAAACGATATAAAGAAATATAAATAAGATTAAAATAAAATACAATATGTTTTTTCAAATTACTTAATCTCAATTGAAATTACCATATAAAAGCAATTATATGTCTCATTTTCTCATAAAATTTCAATAATAAAAACATATAATATACATATTTAGCAAAATAATAGATAATTACATTTTAGTTTATTCTAAAAAATATTTCAACTTCGGTTTGGTTTTAAAGACCATTTAAATTAGATATAAGAAATATCTTTATTTATAAATAACCTACAAGAAATGTTATTTAATATTAGATTTGTTCTGAAATTTATTTTTATAAGTCATAATAGAACTATTTTTGAATATAGTTATTAATGATAGAAAATAATAGATAATAGAAGCTTTATAGCTATATAAAAATATTTCGAATTAAAACTAGTTTCAATTACTAAATGGAATAAGATTATTTATTACAACATTTTATAAATAAATATAAATTATATGTTTTTTCATATTAGATTTGTTTTG
Organism: uncultured Anaeroplasma sp.; assembly: GCA_934216145.1. Taxonomy (GTDB): domain Bacteria; phylum Bacillota_I; class Bacilli_A; order Acholeplasmatales; family Anaeroplasmataceae; genus Anaeroplasma. Next base: position 18,788 of record CAKQBG010000019.1, on the reverse strand, counting down.
AAATATATTTTATTTACTTGAAATATAAAATATAGTATAATATATTTCCATTAACTCAAGCTCAATATAATATAGACAGAAAAAATAAATTTCAAACGCTATCTAGTTTTTAATATTGTTACATTTGATAATGATAAATATTTAATATATAATCTAAAATTGATTATTAGTTTTAATTACTAGTTACGTTTTGAAATAAAAAAGGAGAAGATAAAATGCATATTATAATTAATAATGAAGAAAAGATATTTGATAAGCCTACAAGAATCATTGATATGTTTGATAATAGTGATTTTAAATATATGGCTGCTAGAGTAAATAATAGATTAAGGGAGCTTAATTATGAAATAAAGGAGGATTCTACTGTTGAGCTTCTTGATTTAAGAGATGATTCAGTATCAAAAATCTATCAAGCAACACTAAGATATATAATTGTTAAAGCAACTAAAAATATCTATCCAAAAGGTAGAATTTACTTCAATTATAGTGTTTCTAGATCTATTTTTGCATCATTAAGCAATATTGGTCATGCCTTCTTACAAGAGGATTTAGATAAAATTACGGCTGAGGTTAATAGAATTATTAGCTTAAATCTTCCTATTACTCGCTTAGAATTAAAGAAGGAGGCTGCTATAAAGTATTATAAAGAAGAGGGCTATAATGACAAAATTAAGATATTAAAATATCGTACTGAGGATACTGTTCATACCTATGAGTGTGATGGATTTATGGATTATATGTTTGGGTATATGCTTCCATCTACTGGTTATATTAAGGAGTTTAGCTTTAAGCTATACACTCCAGGATTCTTAATTTGCTATCCTCGTAGTGAGTGTAATGGAAGACTTCCTGAGTTCACTGATGAAAGAGTATTTAGAACAGTTTTAAAGGAAGCTAATATTTGGGCTAATACCTCTAAATCAGGTTCTATAAGCCAAATTAATGAAATTATAGATGCGGGTAATGCCCTAGAGTTTATTAATATTTGTGAGGCAAAGCATAATAGACAATTTGCTGAATTAGGAGAAAGAATTCAATCTAATATTGATAATATTAAGCTTATTTGTGTTGCAGGTCCTTCCTCAAGTGGTAAAACAACATTTACAAATCGATTAAGAATAGAGCTAAAGAGTAGAGGAATTGAGCCAGTTATGATTAGTATGGACAATTTTTATAAGCCTTTAAATGCAACTCCACTTGATGAGGATGGAAAGCCTGATTTTGAGAATATTGAAGCGCTTGATTTAAAGCTCTTTGATAGGACTATTTTTAATTTGATTCAGGGAGAAGAGGTAAGATTACCTATTTATGAATTCAAGAACAGAAAAAGGGAATTTTCGAGCCCTATTAAGCTTAAAGCACATCAACCTATAATGATTGAGGGTATTCATGGCTTAAATGATCTTATAGCAACTAGTATTGGAGAGGAATATAAATTTAAGATTTATATTGCTCCATTAGCTCAATATAATATTGATGATCAGAATCCTATTTCTATTTCTGATATTAGATTGATTAGAAGAATGGTTAGAGATTTTAACTTTAGAGGTACCGGTTGTGAACAAACCTTAAGTATGTGGTCATCAGTTAGAAGAGGAGAATTTAAGTGGATTTATCCTTATCAAAATAATGCTGATTATGTATTCAATTCAGAATTGAGCTATGAGCTTTGTGTAATGAAGAAGCATGCGATACCTCTTTTAGAGCAGGTTGATGATAAATCAAGTAATTATATTTCAGCAAATAGATTAATTAAATTCTTAAAATATTTTAATGATATTTCTGATAAATGGATTCCATGTAATTCATTATTAAGGGAATTTATAGGAGATTCAATTTTCTATACTGAGGATAAAAAATAATATTTTTTTGAGGATGAAATATCCTCTTTTTTTTATGCTCAGAGGTTAAAAATTAATGCTATTTATTCTTTATTTTTAATTGAAAAATATACTCAATTTTGATATAATGAATATGTTTATGGGGAGTGTTTTTATGAGCGAAAAAAAGAATTGTTTTTCAAATATTGATAGGTTGACTTATCCAAATGCATTAGTTATTTCTTTAACTAAGCTATATCAATTTAAGGGTAAGGATTTTTATTATGAGGACGTCTTAAAGAACTATATGGATGTCATCATTAAAAACACTATAGAAAAGGATGCACTATATGTTTCAAGAATCCTTAAGCTTAATGTTTCAGAAAGTAGAACAAGATTAATATTAAAGAAAAATAGTGAGCCTAAAACTAATGATGAAAAGGTACTTGCGAACTTAAAAAAGGTCTTTAGAATCATCCAGGATAAGGGTACTGATTTTGAGGTAACTTCAAATGAATTCTTACATTTAGCTTATACACTTTATAACGATGTAGAGAAAATTTCTTATAATTTAGAGGTTAGAGTAGCTAAGCCACATTTATTAGAGGAAAAGACTAAAATCTCAAAAAGAGAGGTTCTAGATGAGGAAATTAAGGTCTTTAATGACGCAATTAAGAATAAGAATGTAGAGCCAACTCAAGCAATTACTAACCTTTATGTAGACCTATTACATTTCAATTTATTCAGTGATCATAATCAAATTTTAGCTTTAATTATCCTTTATTGTTTATTAGTTAGAGAGAGATTTAATCTATTTAAATATATTAGTTTCTTCGAATGCTACTACAATAAAATAGAACAATTTAGAGCTTCTACAATATCTGCAGGCTTCAATTGGGAGGCTGGATATTCTCAAACTGCGATGTTAAATAAGGACATAATTGACCTTTTACTTGAGGGATATGGTAAGGTTGAGCAGATGGTTTCAAACTATAATTTCGAGAAAAAATTAAGAAAAATTGATAATGTTGAGTCTGCAATTATGAAGCTTGGAGAGATTTTTACAAGAGAACAAATCAAGCAGGCATGTCCTCAATTATCTGATTCTACAATTAATAGAGCGCTAGTAAGACTTAAAGAGGAAAACAAAATTAGACCTAACGGAACTGGTAGATCAGCTACTTGGGTTAGACTTGTTCCTGACGAAATGTTCACTGCTAAGACTAGACAAATGAATATTTTTGACCTAATTGAATCTGATGAGAATTAATTCTCATCAGATTTTTTTTGACTAAAATAATGTCAAATATAAAATAAATAGAGCCTTTAACTATTTAAAAGATAATTAAAGACTCTATTTATTATTTAGAAAATTTTGAGAGTAATCTTATAGTAGAAAGTAAAGAAGAAGATTATATGCTCAGAAAATAAAAACTAATTTTATGCATAAATAATGTCAATTATTATTTTTAATATTTTCAGAATAACTTAGTGGTACTTTAAGGTCTAAAATAGGATTATTTTAAAGGTGATTTTTGATATGAAAGTAGACCTAAAAATATGATAATCAGTAAACAAATTATTTGAAAAAATTAAGTAAAAAATTTACCAAAATTTGAATTATTATGTCAAATATTCTTAAAATAAATATCGAATGATAACTTATTATAATGAATGAAAATCAAGCTTAAAGCTAGAAGAAAATATGGCTAATTTATAATTCAAATTTGATATTTGAAAATATTCATTCTTTTGACATTATTTATGTCAAATAAATAAATTGTATTTTGCCATTTGTCAATTTTTGAGTAAACATAAGATGAAAACAGTCTAAAATTGATTTTAAATGTAGTCTTTTAGCTGGTCTTAGTTCTATCCAAACCTGAATATTTTTAATTTTCCATTATTTTAGATCATTCATGGAGGATTTTCAACTGTTTTTTCTATTTTTTTCTTAAAATACCCTCTCAGAAGGAGCGAAGAAGAAGGAGAAGAGCAGTTTAAGCTATATCCCTTAAAAGTGGTCGCTTCAAATTGGTGTATGGAACTATGTAGAGGTCGCTTCAAATTATATCCGAATTTTGAGAGCCCTATAAGAGAATTAGAATGAGCTAGATAATTAACCAAAATGACTTTTTTCGATTTGTCGTTAGAAAGTCAAAATACGTCTAAACATATTCAAATAAAAAGCAGTGAAAGTGTTTAAATAAAGAAAATTAAGAAAAATATGTCATTTTAGATAGTCAAATGAATATAATACTACTATTTCAACTTGTTTTTTGGTATTTTTACGTCTTAAATTAAGTTATCATAATAGATATTATGTAAACCAATAAAATATTCAATACTGATGCGAACTATTTTAAAATTGTGAATTTGTTAATTAAAATTTAATCTTTTATTTACCACTTTTACTCCTGAAAAAAATTATTTTAAAAATTTTAGAGCTTTTCTTTCTCATGTGACCAATCGATGGCTAAAAACAGTTCAAAAAACGTCTCTGGAACATGTTGCTTCGAATCAAAAACTCGATTTTGGTCACGTTGCTAGCCATTTTATTGTCCAAAACATATTCATTTTTGATTTTCTGACAACGTTTTCAATCTTGGTTAAAATCCGCATTATTTTTTTGATTTTCTCCTTCTGATCCCAAGCTTGATGGTTAGAAAAACATTTTAGCACTCATCTATATAATTTGCAAAAACCACATTTTGACTTAGCATTTCTTAATCAAATGTTAATTAATCTAATTTTGAATCCTTATAAAAACGTTTTTATATATTTATATATCTAGTTTCTTATACTAGTTATAAACTGAAATTTTTATTGTTTTTTATTCTACTTTTTCGCACTTAAAATACCAAATAAACCTGATTATTTTTGATCAGATTTTTAATATTAATTTGATTATTAATCTTATTTTTAAAACTACTTGTATTAATTTTGAATATTTATTATTTGATTTGTTCATTGTTATAAAAATGACTTACTTCTTCAACCAATTTTATAAGCTATTTTTAAGCTTGAAATTCAAACATTTCTAGGCTCTTTTTTACATTTATATTTGAATATTAATCTTGTTTTAAAAAACGCTTTATAGAACTCATCAAATTATTTTTTTATATTATTTTCTCTTCTTATAATTTTTAATACTATTTGAGTTTCTAAAATTTCAAAATCTGTTTTTTCCACTCTCAAATATTTTTAGTTAGAATAACTTGTTTTTAAAACTAACAATTAAAATAAATAAAACCATTTGCTTAATGAAATTTTTTCTTTTTCTTTTAGATAGCCCTTAGGTTGATCCTGAAGTATATATTTTTTATTTTAGATCTTCTATATTTCTCAAAATTCTATTTTTGTTCAGAACAAATGAAACTTTAATTTTGTAATTATTAATTTCAATAATTTATTCTAATTATCACTCATTTAGTCTCGATACTTATAAAAAGTTACTTACTGCAATATAGTTTCCTTTAAAATTCTTTCATCCATTTGGAAAGCCGAAAATCAATTTTTCCTCTTTTTTGACTTCTCTTCTCATAAACTCATTTTCCTCCTTCTTCATCTAAGGCCTTAAATCCCTTCAAATTTTTGTTTTTGTAAAAATGGACCTATAATTTACTTATAAATAATTCAAATTGATTTAAGACTACTTTTTTTAACTTGTCTGAAATGAATGACTTTAAAAAATAATAAGTAATTTTAAGCGTTCAAATTGAAAAACAAAAAATGGACAATCCATTCTTGTCCTTAATCTCAATTTTTTAAAATTCCCTTTTTATTATTCTTTTGACTTCTACTATACCAAGATTTAAAATTCTTAAAATTCAATTTTTATAAATCCTATGAAATTGAGTCTGATGCTTTCTCTCTATTTCTTCTTTTAGCATTTTTTACTTCAAATGAAAGACTATAAAATTTAATTTTTTTAAATTGATGACCTTTATTTTGAGCCTATCAAAAGAGTTCTAACTAAAATGGGATCTTATAAAAAATCAATCATCATTAACAATCAATATCACTTCTCTTCTAATAAAAACTAAAAATAAAGTTTTTGGAGCTTCAAAACAAGGCTCAAAATAAATCTGAGATAGAGTAATAATAGATGCTTCTAATAACTCTAAGTCGATAATAAAAAATTATGCCTTTAATAAAGCCATTTTTTTAAAATTTTATTGCTTCAAAATTACCTTCATGAATTATATAAAAAAATCTTTTCTTAAAAATATACATATTTTTTGATGATATAAAATTATCTTTTAAATCTTAAAAATTAAATGTAAAATTTCTCTTTATTTTTCAAGTTAAATTACCATGAAATTTTTTTCTAAATCTTTATTTTATTAATTTGAAATATATGCTGAATATTTTTAGTTTGAAAATGACCACATCAAAAAATAAGCCTCAAATTCCCTTTATTTTGAATTTTGTCATTATGAAATGATTAAGTAATCACATTATTAATAAAAATTCAAAAAAACACCCCTTAAAATCAATCGTTTTCTAAAAAATGGCTTATTTTTGTAGTGAGAGAGCGAAAATCAGTACTATAAAAATAAAATTTTCATTCTCTATTTAATTTTAAAAATTAGAATTAATATTTTATATTATTTCAATTGATAAGTTTAATAACTAATTAATCTAGTTTTAATAACTATCAACAATTTGAAATTTTTTATCTTTATGAGCCTGTCTTAAGGAACATATCACTAATTCTCTTTTGAACATTTATTATTTGGTGATTAGAAAAATAATGCTAGTAAGAAAGTACTGTTGATAGTGTTTTAAGAATCTCTATTAGAATTTTTCATCTCATAAATAGTTTTATTTATTATGATATGAATTAATTAATATTAATAATAGCATTAAAGTCTAAATGCAATCTAGTTATCAATATCATTTATAAGACAAAATTTTTCTATTATTCCTATAATTGGTCGATCTGATGTAATCAAATTTATCATTATTTGTTATTTGAATATCTAAAGATTCTTATATATCGGAATAAAAATATTCAAAACCTAATAATGAATATAATTAATAGGCTACTATAATTTTTTTCTTTATATAAGCAGTTTTAATTACTATTTGTGATGTTGGTATTTATAGTATTTTAACATTATTATATCTAAATATACTAGTTTTTGATACTAATTATAATATGAAATAATTCGCTTTGACATGCTTTTTTTCTGCTAAAGGAGTTCTTTTATAATATTTGAATATTTAATTTTAATTAAATAGAGTAATAAATATATCCAAAATTATTATATGAGTATGTTTTATTTAAAATTTCAATTCTAACATTTTTAGTTTGTGATAAAAATATTTTATCAATTACATTGTTTTGGAGATTGTATTTTCTATATATAATTAACATTATAAATCATTTTAAATACTAGATGTGATTCGAAAATGAAACTGGCTAAAATAGCAAATTTATATTTCTATAAATTAAGCTAAATAAGCCAGCTATAATTAATAAGCCTTCTTTAAAATTTCTAAGGCAGTATCATAATCTATTTCTATTATATCGTTTAGTGTCCTTGTTTTTTTATACATTGTATTATAGGCAAGTTCTTCTAGCTTATCCTCTTCTACATTAAGCTCATGCAATGAAGTAGGCATTCCTATTTCCTTAAAGAAATTCTCTAAAGCTGTTATACCTTCTAATATATCTGAATCATCCTCGGTATTTTTTATACCAAACATATAATTTGAAAATTTCTTAAATCTATTTTTAGCTCCACGATAAGAAACTCTAGCCCATGATGGCCATAATGCCGCAAGTCCTGCCCCATGAGAAATGTTATCATACATTCCTGAAAGCTCATGCTCAAGCTGATGAACACTCATTATAAATTTTCTACCACATGATGTTAAACCATTATGCGATAAAGAATTAGCCCACATTAGAGTCGCTCTAGCATTATAATTAGTTGGATCATTAATTACAATTGTTCCAGCCTCATAAACACTTTTTAATAATCCAAGTGCGATATTATCAGTTAGTGGAGTATCATCACCTAATGAGAAATATCTTTCTAGGGTGTGCATCATAATATCAGTAATGCCACAGGCAGTTTGATATTTTGATACAGTATAGGTTAATTCTGGATCTAATATCGAAAATAAGGGTCTATTCTCCTCTGAATTAAAACCTCTTTTTTCTTTTGTCTCATCATTTGTAATAACACAAGAATTAGACATATCTGATCCAGCAGCACTAATAGTTAATATACTTCCAACTGGAATGTGCTTTATTGATATTTTTTTCTTTATAGAAAATAACCAAGGATTAAAATCAACTAATGCTCCTTGAGAGATTAATTTAGCTGAATCAAGGACTGAACCTCCTCCTACAGCTAATATAAAATCAATGTTTTCTTTTTTACAAATTTCAACACCTTTTAACACTAAAGATAGTTTAGGATTTGGTTCAACTCCACCTAATTCGACAAATTGAATATTATTTTCCTTTAGCTTTGATATTACTAAATCATAAAGACCAGATTTTTTTATTGATGATTTACCATAATGAAATAAAACCTTTTTGAAATTATAAGAAGAAATTATTTCTCCTATTTTTTCTTCTTCCCTACTACCAAAAAAGATTTTGGTTGGAGTATTATAAATAAAATTTTCCATTATTCTATTTCTCCTAAAAAAGAAGTACCAATCTTTGGCATTTCAACATTAAAGAACTTAGAGATAGTCGCTCCGACATCAGCAAAAGTATTACGAGTACCTAAATTAACACATTTATAATTCTTACCATAAACAAGTAATGGTACATACTCTCTAGTATGGTCAGTACCTCTCCATGTTGGATCATTACCATGGTCTGCTGTAATAATTAATAAATCATCACATCTTAATACATTTATAAGCTCCTTAAGCTTTAAATCAAATTCCTCTAAAGCTTTCTTATAGCCTAATACATCTCTTCTATGACCATATAAAGCATCAAAATCTACTAGATTAACAAAGCACAATCCATTAAAATCACGCTTAGCTATATCTATAGTAATATTCATTCCATCCTCATTTGAAACACTCTTATGAGATTCTGTAATACCCATAGTATTGAAAATATCATTAATTTTACCTACACTTATTACATCATAATTATTTTCCTTTAATGAATCTAATACAGTTTTATCAGATGGTGATAAGGCATAATCATGACGATTTGGAGTTCTTTTGAAGGTTTCACTACTTTCACCTACAAATGGCCTAGCAATTACTCTACCTACTAGGTATTTCTCATTCATACAAATTTCTCTTGCGATTTTACAAACTCTATAAAGCTCCTCAAGTCCAAAGTATTTTTCATGACAAGCAATTTGTAAAACACTATCACTTGAAGTATATACGATCATCGCACCTGTTTTAATATGTTCTTCTCCTAATACCTTTAATATTTCAGTACCAGATGCAGCATAATTACCAATTACCTTATGACCTGTTTTTTCCTCTAATTCATCAATTAGCTCCTTAGGAAAACCAGTATCAGTAAAGGTTAAAAAAGGCTTTTTAGTTTCAATGCCCATAAACTCCCAATGTCCAGTCATTGTATCCTTGCCATTACTAAGCTCATCCATCTTACCATAGCTAGCAATAGTATTTTCTATTTTTTTAACTCCAACAATATCAGTAATATTACCAATACCAAGTGATTCTAATGTTTTAATATTAATTCCATTCATTTTTTCAGAAATATGGCCTAAGGTATTAGCTCCCTCATCACCATATTTATAAGATAATGGAGCAGTACCACATCCTACTGAATCCATTACTATAACAAACGCTCTTTTTGACATTTTATTCCTCCTCCTTCTTATTCTTTAGAGCTAAAGGGTGGGTATTATCATATATTTCCTTTAGCTTACTTCTATCAATATGAGTATATATTTGAGTAGTAGAAATATCCTCATGACCTAATAGCTCCTGAACTACTCTTAAATCAGTTCCGCCCTCAAGTAAATGAGTTGCGAAGCTATGTCTAATAGTATGAGGTGATATTTCCTTGGTTATTCCACATTCCTTAGCTAAATTCTTTATATATTTAAAAAAATATTGTCTAGACATTTCTCCACCCTGGTAATTAAAAAATAATAAATCACTTCTAATTCCCTTAGATAAATTTCTTCTAGAGGTTTCAATATATTTTCGTAAGGCAATGACAGCCATTTCTCCTAATGGTACAAGTCTTTCTTTATCCCCTTTACCAATTACAGTTAAATAGGATTCTCTTAAATGTACATCAGTTATTTTTAAGCTTAATAGTTCAGAAATTCTTAATCCTGATGCATATAAGGTTTCCATCATAGCTTTATTTCTAATACCAATATCTGAATCAGTTTTAATTGAAGCAAGTAATGTATTAACCTCTTCAATAGTTAAAACAACAGGTAAAGGCTTATTAGATTTTTGAGCTTCAATGTAAAGAGAAGGATCATCTTTAGTAATATCCTCTTTCTTTAAATATTTATGAAAATCCTTTATCGCAATAAGCTTTCTAGAAATAGATTGCTTACTAAGCTTTTTTCTTTTTAAAGAATCAATAAAAGAAACAATATCTTCTTCTTTAATATCAGTAACCTCACTAATATTACGATAGGTATTTAAATATAAAGCATATTGCTCTAAATCGCTTATATATGCACTAATTGTATTTTCACTTAATCTTAAATCATCCTCTAGATGATATTTAAAATCAGCTATCTCGTAAAAGATAACCTCTTTTTCAACCTTCTTTTTCATACAAATTCCTCAAAAATTATATTTCCTAATAAAAGCTTATCATCACTAATTCTAATATAATTATCCTCAAAAATTAAAAAGCCATTATCAATCCATTTATCTAAATTGTATTTAATAATAGGATCCTCATTATATTTATCCTTAAATTCCTTTATATTAACACCTTTTATTTTTCTTAATCCTAATAAAAATATTTCTTTTTTTCTATCCTCTAAATCAATATCAATTACCTCTTCCACACGATAATCAAGATATTTCTTTAAAGTTCTATAATTAGTAATTCGTTGATTATTAATAAAACTAGAAGCTCCCATTCCACATCCTATATATTCCTCTTCATTCCAATATAGCATATTATGAATAGATAGAAATCCTGGTTTTGCAAAATTTGAAATTTCATAATGAGTAAAGCCTGAATTAATAATTCTATCCTTAGAATATAAATACATATCAGCTACAGTATCATCATCTAAAGGAGTAATAATATTATTATTAATTTGGTGGCTTAATAATGTTCTTTCCTCTAGTATTAATGTATAACAAGAAATATGAGTAATTGGTAAAGCTAAAAGGAAATCTAAATCCTCTTTAACAGTATCAATAGATGTATTAGGTATACCTATAATTAAATCAGTATTTATATTATATATTCCATTATTAGCTAATAGCTTTATAGAATCAAAAATTATTTTTTTATTATGATGTCTATTAATTAATTGAATTGCTTCTTCATTTGTAGTTTCTACACCAAGACTAACTCTATTTATATTGTATTTTTTAAATAACTTAATTTGTTCTAAGCTTAAAAGCTCAGGATTACATTCAATACTATTTTCAATAGAATTAGCTAAAATATCCCTAATAGAAATAAATAATTTTTCTAATAAATTATTCTCTATAGAATTAGGTGTACCTCCACCAAAATAAACACTAGTAATAGAAGATAATAATTCTCTTTTAGAATTAATTTCCTCTATTAATTTATTAATATATATTTCTTGGTTTACTTTACTACCCACCATTTTAGGAAAATCACAATAGCTACAAATACTACTACAAAAGGGTATATGAATATATAAGCCTTTCATATTAGTTCCTTAAATAGCTTTTTAGCATTATTATAGAATATATTTTCTTTTTCCTCTTGAGTAAATAAATTACTATCTTCTATATATTTATAGCTTTCAAGATAAGAATAATTCTTCATTGCATAAGGGAAATCAGTACCCCAAAGAATTTTGTCGCTTCCAACTATATTTATAGCTTCTTTAATATATTCTTGAGCTAAAGGGAATGGATATTCTTCTTTAGTATTATTAGGTAATGATGCTATATCAAAATAAACATTATCAAGCTTAAGTTTATTCATATTTTCCTTTAATAAATCCATTTGATCCTTTTGAGGGGCAGTTAAATGACAAACCACAAATTTCATATTTGGATACTTCTTTATCGATTCAACCAAATTATCAATTTGATAACAATTATTACTAGGTCTACCTATATCAATAAAGAATATTAAATGATGGTTATTAGCCATTTCATAGACTTCATTCATAATATCTCCATTTAATAAAACTGTATCATGATTAGCCATTAATCCAGAACCATTAGATACCTCCATTTTAATTACAGGAAGCTTAAGCTCATCAAATAAATGGTTTATAATTAAATCTTTTTTTCTAAAGAAAGGATCATAGGTACCAGCAGGAATCAAAGATTTATATTTTAATGATGCTTCATAGGTATAAAGGTTTTGAAATCCTCCATAATTACCTTGTAAGCATACTGCATATTCCACCTCATTTTCCTTCATAACTTTAATTAGGGTTTCTGGTTCTACTGTTTTATCTCCATACTCAGTAGGCCATAACTTAAAGGTTCTACCTGTTGCGTATTGAACCATTCCCTTTCCTAAGGGACGTAGTTCTCCTTCTGAGCCTATTCCACATAGATTACCAACTAAATGGACATGACAATCAAATTTTTTCATTATAAGACCTCATTTCGAGGATATTATAGCATTATTATATTAAAAATTCTATTAGCTTATAATAAAAAAATACCCCTAAGTCTTTTTAGATTTTTACTCTAGTCCAACTTTAGGGGTACTCTTCATTTAAGCTTCATAAAAATATTAAATTATTTTTTCTTCTTTACTTTATAATAAATATAGCAACCAATTAATAGTATTAAAGAAGCTATACCTACATATAGATAAAATTGATTTTTATAAAAATCAAAATCACCTTTACTTAAAGCTTTAAAGAATACTGATAATGGATATGCAGCACCAAGTGCTAAAATAATAGTTGTAGCTAAAAAGCTATAATCCTTAGATTCCTTATTCTTTAAGGCATTTATTAATTCATATAAGCCTAAGATGAAAATTATTAAAAATATAATAAATACTATTACATAATCATAATCACAGCTATAATCAATACCAGTTCCATAATCTATTTTAACAATACTTTTTACATAGAATATAATAGAAAATACTATGCCAATTAATGATAAAACAGTTAATAAAATACCTCTAATCTTTTTCTTCATTATTTATCACCTTTAACTCAGGCTCAATTAAATGAGGAGCCTTTTTATATATAAGTATTATTATTATAGCACAAATAATAATAGTTGGTAGACAGAATGAACCATTATATAGTAAAGAATAAATAGCACCAGCAGGAACATTCCATCCTTCAGCAGGAGTAGGCCAGAATAGTACTCCTGAAAGGAAGTAAGCAAGATATTGGAACAATCCTCCAACAATTACTCCTAAGGCTAAAAATAAATACTTCTTCTTTTTAGTATCAGCCTTTTTAAAAGGCATATAGAATATACCAGCTGTAGAAAGTAATGGTGTAGCAAGTACATAATCTAATAGAATTTGGAATAAAACCTTATACCAAATATCAGCAATAGAATATATTCCTCCAAGGAAGGATAATGCCATTACAATTAATGAGCATATAAACCCAGCTAAAGGTCCTCTTCTAAAGCATAATATAATAATAGGCAAAATTGAAAAAGCAATTCCTCCACCATTAACCCAAATACTGGCAAATAGAGCCTTTTCAACTAAGCCAAGAATAAAAGCTATTGCAGCTAAAATTCCTATTTCAGCAAGAACTCTTAAATCAATTTTATTTTTCATATTATTTTTCCTCAAACATTTCCCAAAATTCATATTCAAGCTCACTTGATATATGGAATATCTCTAGACAGTTTTTCTTTTCTAATTCAGATAAATTATCATAATATTCATTAGCAAATTGAATCCATTCCTTACATCCCTTTTCATATTCACTATCTAAATATTCATTAGTTAATTCGTCATATTGAGTGTTAAGCTTAGGATATTCCTTCTTCAGCTTATTGAATATATAATTATAACTTAATATACATGGTAATAATGCCGCAACAATTTCTTTTATATTACCATTTTTAGCATAATGTAATAAATGATCTATATATCTTTTATTAACACTTCTAGGTTCATATTTAATAACGTCATTAGGATTAATATTATTTCTAATTAATATTTCGTTTCTTAAATTGACCTCATTCTCATTAACAAAGCCCATCATAGAATAAAAGAATTTAATTTCACTAATATTTGTACAATTAGTTATAGCATAAGCAAAGATTTTAGCATAATAAAATAAATATATTGAATCTTCAATAATATAATTTAATAATGCTTCTTCCTTTAATGTGCCTTGATATAAATCTATAACATATTTTAATTCTGATGCCTTATCCCATAATGGTAAGGAATCCTTAATCATATCATCTATAAACATTATTTTCTATATGGGGCCATATGATCTAATGGTCCGCTGCCCTTTCCTAAATCTAGCATAACTCTTAAGCATTCACTAATATAAGACTTAGCATTTTTTATAGACTCAGGTATTGAATAGCCTAGAGCTAAATTAGATGCTATCGCACTAGAAAGTGTACAACCAGTACCATGAGTGTTAGGGTTATTAATTTTTTCTCCCTTAAACCAAATAAGCTCATCATTATATAGTAATAAATCATTACTATCATTAATAGAGTGACCACCCTTTATTAATATAGCTGCCGGAGTTATCTTTTTTATTTCGTAAATAGCCTTCTCCATATCATCCTTATTTTTAATACTCATATTAGATAATACCTCTGCTTCAGGTATATTAGGGGTAATTATTGTAGCAAGAGGTAATAGTTTACTAATAAGTATATCAATAGCATTATCATTTAATAAATGAGCTCCACTTGTAGCAACCATAACTGGATCTAATACGATATTTTTAGCATTATATTCCTTAAGCTTATTATAAATAACCTCAATTAAATTAGCTTCACTAACCATTCCTATTTTTACTGCATCAGGATATATATCTGTAAATATCGCATCAAGCTCATTAGCTAAAAATGAAGGAGTCGCGTTTAATATATCAGTTACACCTAATGTGTTTTGAGCGGTTAAAGCAGTAATCGCACTTGTAGCATAAACCTTATGGGCTGTAATTGTTTTAATGTCAGCCTGTATACCAGCACCTCCAATTGAATCAGAGCCTGCGATTGTTAAAACTGTTTTCATTTTTATTTCACCATCCAATTTAAACTTCCGTAATAATCTGTAGTTTTAATGATTTTATTTGTATCCTCTAAATTAGAATTATCTTGAATACTAATTACATCTAAATTAGCTTCCTTTGCCTTTTTTATTGCGTAATATGCATCCTCAACAACTAATATTTTATTATTAGGATACATTTCTTTTATTTTTCTAAAGGCACTTCCATCACCCTTAGTAGCATTAATAGTTTCAGTTGAATATATTTCATCAAAATAATCAGTTATTTTATTATTTTCTGTACTTGTCTTAAGTAATGATAATTCAGTTTGTGATAAAATAATCATTTTTTTGTTTAGTTTTTTTAAAGTATCTAATATATCCTTAGCACCACTTTTAAGCTTAATATCCTTATAAACCCGATGAATGAAATCTATAATCATATGGTAGCATTCATTAGAATCATTACCTATACCATAGGTATTATGAATATAATTAGCTGCTTCAAGTGTATTCATATTATAAACTAAAGAATCTAAATCATCGCTTGGCTTAATATTATGACTTTTTACAAAACTAGATGACATATTAGCCCATTCATTCATACTATCTAATAAAGTACCATCATAGTCAAATAAAAATAAATCATACTTATTTATATCAAATATAATTTTATCTACTTCATTCTTTAATATACTAGTAGCTTCAACAATATCATCCTTACTAAATATTTCAGATATAACTGCAACACCATTTATACATGTATTTCTTAATTCCTTAATAGTATCTAAATGAATTCCACCTATAGCTACTACAGGTACATTAACATTTAAAGAAATATTTCTTAATTCATCTAATGATACTAATATAGCATCATCCTTAGTATTAGTAGGGAAAATGGCTCCAACTCCTAAATAGTCAGCTCCATTATTAATAGCAACCAAAGCTTCAGATACATTTCCGACACTAACACCTAGTATTTTATCAGGTCCAATAAGCTCTCTAACCTTTTTAGCATTTAAATCAGATTGTCCAACATGAATACCATCAGCATTACATTTTAGCATTACTTCTATATTATCATTAATAATAAGAGGTATATTATATTTATTACAAACTTCCTTAGCCTTTAAGGCTAAAGCTAAAAACTCATCATCAGAAATATGCTTCTCACGTAATTGAATAATAGTAGCACCACCTTTAATAGTATCTTCTATCATTTCTTCAATTGGTCTATCCTTATGCCAATATCTATCTGTAATTGCATAAACTGAATAATTAATTTTATCTTTCATAAAGCTTCATTCCCTTTTCAAGTGATTCATCAGTTAAATTTGACATAGCATCAATTAAACCAATATGTAATGAACCAGTACCTAAAGCCTTCTCTTCACTAATTTCACCTGAAAGTCCAATTGCAGCAATCGCGTTCGCAACAGCATTAAGTTTATTATCTTGATTAGCAGCTAAATAAGAAGCAACAACTCCACTTGCCATACAGCCAGTACCAGTTATTTTTCCCATAGCCTTTGTTCCATTTAAGCAATAATAAGCATACTCAGTATCACAAATTACATCTATAGGACCAGTAATAGCAATAATTGAATTTGTAATTTTACTTAATTTCTTAGAGAATGAAATAGTCTCATCTAAATTATCCATTGTAACTAAATCTAAGGCACTAGCGTCTACTCCCTTAGTTTTATTACTATTGAAAACAATAGCCTTTATTTCAGAAATATTTCCCTTAATAACATCAAAGTGAACCTCATCCAATAATCTCTTAATAACATCATTACGATAAGGAGTAGCACCAACACCAACTGGGTCTAATACTACAGGGTGGTTTAATTCATTTGCTTTTTTACCAGCCTCAATCATAGATTCTACAGTTCTTTGATTTAATGTACCAATATTAATAACTAGTGCATTACAAATACTTTGCATATCCTTTACTTCATTAATTTCATCAGCCATAATTGGTGATGCGCCACATGCTAATACTATATTAGCAACATCATTCACTGTTACATAGTTTGTAATACAATGAACAAGAGGGCATTTCTCTTTTGTGTTTTTGATCACGTTCATAATTATTCTCCTTTAAAAACAAAAAAATGTCCACTAGGACATGCAAAAAGGAATCTAAAAATATCGATACTGATATCCATACTATCCCTACGCTAGCATTACCTAGATCAGGTCAAGGGTCGATAACTAAATATCCTCTCAGCCAAATGGCTCCCCTTAATATGACATTTTTATTATACACTATTAATATATAAAAATCAAATTTGTAATTTTTAAATATTGAATTTTTTTTGGCATAGGAATAATATTTTAAATAACCAAGAAATTTATAAATTTTTATCAATTATTTTTTATTAAAAATAGAATTTGATTTACACTCTTAAATCAATTTTATAAAAAAATGAAAAATTCCTTATTTTTTAATAATGATATATCATAGTATAATAATTTTATTTTAACAATAAAATGTATTTAATACATTAAGAGGGGAAAATAAATATCATTTTTTTTAAAAAATGTACGATTTGTTTTGCTTTATTGAATATTATTTGGTAAAATAGTGTTGTATTTGATACGTATAATTTTTAAATTGAAGGAGTAGTAAAATGGCTTTTTGTGATCAGTTCAAAAAATTAAGAAAAAGAAAAGGCATCAAACAGAATGATTTGGCCGATATGCTTGGCGTTAAGCAATATGTAATTTCAAGCTGGGAAACAGGTAGATCAGAACCTAATATTAGTCAAATATGTAAACTTGCTGATATTTTAGAAATTCCTACAGATTATTTACTTGATTGCCATACAATTCTTGTTGCTGATAGTACTAATTTTCAAAAGGTTGAAAAAAATATTAAAATGGATATAGAAGATAATGTTGTCCGCTCTTTTCAAATTGAAATTGAGGATTTAACAGATGCTCAAAAAACCGCAATTTTAGATATTGTAAAATCTTTAACAAAATTAATTAAAAAATAAATGGTAGAAAAATAAAAGGGGATAAAATCCCTTTTTTATTTTCTATTAGGAATAAAGTATGTTATAATAGGCTGAGGTATTTGGAAATGTTTAAAAAAATAAAAGAAACTTTTTTTAATAAAAAATTTATTACCTTTTGTATTATTGGCTTTTTAGCTTATTTAATACATCAGGGTATATATAGCTTATATATTAATGTCTTTCATTTTTATGATGATAGTTATCATTTAATATCTACTGCTATAGCCTTCATATTAGCTTCAATATTTACATATTTAGCTAATGCGAAATTCACCTACAATACAAATTCATCTAAAAAAACAGTAATACAGTCAATTATAGTTTTCATTTTAAAATTTCTTTTAACTGAAGGTATTACCTTAGGAATTATGGCTATTATAAAGTCAAATTTCACTCCCCAGGATACATTCTATAAAATTGTAGATACAATGCTTCCATTAATATTGACATGTATTACATTAATATTACAATTTCTTGCTTTTAATGTTATTTTTAAGAAAAAAGATAAGCAAGAAAATTAAAACAGATAGGGTAGAGAGAAAATAAATAATATTTTCGTCCCTCCCATTGCACCGTACGTACGGGTCTCGTATACGGCGCTAC
>CAKQBG010000018.1 GCA_934216145.1 uncultured Anaeroplasma sp. | reverse complement strand
AAATCTGCTTAAATATATTCTCGCATTGTGCACTAAATTGTTGAATATCCTTTTCTTCTATCATTTTACTAACCTCTCTCCATTTAAATATTCATTTTAATTCTTAATAGTATCAAAATATCCTGAAGCAATATCTCTATTGTCACCAGAATAATTATTATTTCCACTCATATCGCCCATTGCATCATCACGAGCTCCCTCATATTCTGATTTATAATCATGATTACCATCATATACTTGGTTGTTTTCTTCATAAGATGAAGATGCTCCTGAGCCTTGGCTACTATCGCCTTTTTCTTTTCCGCCATTGTTTGAAGATGAATCATTGCCTTGCTTTGGCTTGCCTTCGCCATCGCCTTCATCGCCTTCTCCTTCACCTTCATCACCATCGCCTTCACCATCACCAGAGTCATCATAAGATATCTCTTGGAATTCGGCAATTAAAACAATATCACTAGTAACATTGGTTTCCATTCTAGCTGGTTCCTCACCAACAGTGTTACCATCTTTATCTACCCATTTAACAAATGTATAACCATCAAGTGCTTTAGCTTCAACAAGAGTACCACTCTTACCTTCCTCAATGCCTTGATATATATCCCCATCGATTTCGCCATCACCATTGACATCATATTCAATATTATAAATTTTAGGTTGATTAGCAGGATTTACTATTACATCCTTTCCAGGTTCAATAACACCTGTTTGGTATAATCCCTCAACTGTAGCTGCTGCTATACCTAAAACAACGCTACATCCTAAAACTACTAGGACTGGAACTGAAATAGTAAACTTTAATAATTTAGCATCAACACTCTTCAAAGCCTTTATAGCATCTTCTCTTTGCATACGAGCTATGAATGAATCATCACCATCAAGCTCTGTCATTGTAATCATACGCTCTTCAAGACCAGTCTCATCAATTCTTCTTGCTATCTCTAATGTATCAGGCTTATACAATACAAAATAGAATATTGGAGTAGAAACAACTAATAATCCTCCAAAGATTGTTAGACAAAGCCATAAAGCCTTAAAGCCGATAATCCAACAAACAACAGAAGAAACTAGAAGTCCAACAAAACTAACTATCAACCCTAAGAATAAAGCTTTAATAATACCATGAAACATTAAACGTTTATAATACTTATTAAATAATTTCTTGTTCATAGAACAATTCCTCCCTTATAATATTAGAATATAAATTAATTTAATTTTTGATTCCATTTTTTTGAATAAAATTTAAAATAAATAACTCATATTCGTTTTTAATACGTATATGATATCACTTTTAATTTTAAATGTAAAGCCATTTTTCATTTTTATTTCATATTTTTTTACTTTATTCTTCATTTTTGAATTTTATACATAAAAATAAACTTTTTAACTTAAAAATTTATATTTTATAATATTATTTATTATATTTTTTATATTTTTTTCTATAAAAATAGAAATTTTATTTTTTTCTTTCATATGAAAATAAAATATGAAAAACGATTGAAAGTAGTATTTTTAACATATTTTGTTTCATTAATAATATTATCTAATAATTTGCTTTATCATTGACTTTGAAAAATTTTATTCGTTTTGATTTTTACTACAAAATAAAAAAGCTCTGATTCATATTTCTATAAATTAGAGCTTTTAATTAATAAAGATATAACTACTATTTTCCTAAATAAGTATCAATTGCTTCCTTTAGATTTTCATATGTAGTCATTTGATCATATCTAGCGAAAATTACACCATCTGTTCCAACTAAAACAGATACAGGAATTCCTTCACCACCACCAAGAGCCTTATAATATTGATCATTACTATCACCTACAGCCCAAGTGAATTTATATTGATTTCTAGAAGAATCATTAATAAATGATAATGTATCAGAATAGCTATATGATGATCCTTGATGAATAGCTACTACATCAACATTTGAATACTCATTTTGAATTTTTACAAAATCAGGCATTTCCTGTACGCAATATGTACACCAAGTTGCCCAGAAATTAACGATTGTAATTTTACCTATATTTTCAGATAATGTGAATGTTCCCTTATTTCCACTTCTATCAATTGTTTCAAGTGTTCTAGAAGGACAAATATCGCCTATTTTAGAGCCTAATGACTTTCCTACTTCTGTTTGTTTTAAAGAGAATAATGTTCCTTCATCAGCTTGAATAGAAAAATAGAAACATTTTTCACTTGCTACATCTGATGTAGACACATCAAAAACATAATCGAAATTATTACTACTCTTAGTTACCTCTATTGCATCTTTAAAATCTTTATCATAAATTTTAAGTACGGGATTAGAGCTAACTGCAAAAGAGCTTAAATTATATTTACCACTTTTAGTAAATTTAATAGTATAAATTGATTCATTATTATTTTCTACAGCATAATATCCACTAGCTAATGTATAAGGATTTGAAGTAGTACCACTTCCTTGTGGTTCATTTAAATCCACTAGGTTAATTTCAACGTTTTTATTAGAAGAATCAATAACAGCTTCTAAAGGATTGAATGAATAGAAATCCTTCTCTAAATTTGTTATTTCAACATAATATTTCTTATTGCCAGATAATTTAGCATTAACAACACCACCCGAAGATCCATATTCAGATGTATAATTATAATCTTCATCATAGAACTTAACCTTAGCACCTGTAAATTTTGATCCATTTGGATATTTTAAAGTTACTTTAACGTCGTATTCACTATCGGCATTCGCAGTAGTCGAAAAAACATTTGTTGTTGTTTTTGGAAGTGTTGTAGTCGAAGTGGTAGTAGGAGTTGAATTTTGATTACTACTCTTTGTTCCTGTTTCATTTGAGCATGATGCTAAAACTAAAAATGCTCCTAAAATTAAAGATGCTGATATTATTTTTCTTTTTCTCATATTAAATCTCCCCCTTATCTTAATTAAATAAACGGTGTATCAAACAAGTGATACACCAGTTTATCCAATAATGATAACTTATTTAATTAATTTGTTTCCTTATAGTTATATACAATATTTGCTTCACAATTTTCAAATGCATAAGAATCTACCTTAGATGCCATTGCAGCCTCACTAGATGTAAAGCAAATTGTTTGTTCACTTGTCCAATTAGAGAATGCTCCACTTGCAATACCACCATTTTCGCCATATAAATTTTCAGAATCAATAACAAGCTTCTTAATAGCAGTACAACCTGAAAATGCATCATAACCAATATATTCTAGTTTTCCTTCAATTACAACTTTTTCAAGCATAGTACAATTATAGAAGGCATTATCATCAAGATAAGTAATGCTTTCTGGAATGACAATTGATGTGATTCCTGAATTTGCAAATGGACTACCTCCTAATGAACTCATAGAAGCTGGAATTTCTACAGTCTTTAAACTTGAACAACCACTAAATGTATTAGATCCAAGAGTATCGAATGTACTTGGTACATTAAATGTTTCAAGTTCTGTACAATCACTAAAGAAGCCAATACAATATTCACCGAAGGATGATTTTTCTTCAAAAGTAACTGTCTTAAGCTTAGTATTATTAGCAAATACACCAGTTGTATAAGCATAATATAAATTAATATCTTTAAATGTTAATTCCGTAAAGCCACAACCACTAAATGAATAATCACCTAATTTTGAAATTGATGAATCAAATACAAAGTTACTTAATGACGAACAATTATAGAACGCATAATCACCAATAGTTGTTTTTTCTTCAGTTGCTTCTCCTATAAATTCAACATTTGTAAGCTTACTACACTCACTAAACATATAGTTAGAAATTTTAATTCCCTTTGATAATTTAACACTTTCTAATGATGTACAATTAGCAAATACATAATCATCAACTTCTACTCCTTTTGGTAATACGACTGATGTTAAATAAGCATTATTCGCAAATCCATAAGATTCAATTTTTGTTAATGAAGATGGTAATGCTAATTCTGTAATACTTCCAACATTATCAAATTGATGAGAAGTTACCTGTGTAATACCTTCAGATAATGTAAGCTTTGTAATTCCATTACATCCATAGAAAGCATCAGCTAAAACATTAATTTCATCTTTAACAACAAATTCTCCAGTTAATGATGAATTAACAACAACTAAATCACCCTTATTAGAATATAATGATTCAGTTGAATCTAAATGATACTTAGTATTCTTACTATCAACTACTAAATTAACATTTTGACATCCAGCAAATGGGTTATTTCCAATAGAATCAACCTTCTCATTAATAACAAAGTTTCCAGTTAAGCCTGAATTCTTAAATGCATAAGCTCCAATTTCTTCTACAGTTGTAGGTAAATTAACAGTAGTTAATAATTTACATCCCTCAAATGCGCTTGCGCCTAAAGTTACTAAAGAGTTATTTGAAGAGAAATCAACTGATGATAAGCTTTCACAATTTGCAAAGGCATTATCAGCTAATTCAATTAAACCTGCAGGAACCCTAAATGATGTAACACCAGTACCAGCGAATGCACCACTTCCAATTGATTCAAGTGCATCAGGTAATTCAACTGTAGTTAAATTTGTACAACCATTAAACATTCCGGTTGGAATAGATTTCAAAGAATCTGATTTAACGATAAATGATGTTAAACTACTACAATTTGCAAATACATTTGCGCCAATAACCTCAATGTTATCTAATGATACATTAGTAATACCAGAATTATCAAAGGCATTATCACCAAGTTTTGTAACACCAATAGGTAAAACAGCATCAGTATATGCAGTACAACCAGCAAATGTTGAAGCAGGTAATACACCTAATGAATCATTTAAATAAACAGTTGTTAAAGATTTACAATTTTTAAACACTCCAGTTCCAAGCTCTGTAACACCTGCGATATTTGCTTCTACTAAACCTGTGCCACTAAATGCTTGAGAACCAATATATGTAATTGAGCCTGGAAGCTCAATTGAAGTTAAAGCCTTACAGCCACTAAAGATAGAATCTTCAAGTCTTGTAAGATTTAAACACTTAAATTCAACAGATTCAAGCTTAGTACAATTACCAAATACGCTTGAAGTTGAATCATAATAATATCCAGAGCTACTTCCTAATTCAACCAAATTTTCTGGTAATACAATAGCTGTTAAGCTACTACAACCATAGAAGGCAGCACCACCAATTGATTCAATAATTGAAGGTAAATCGATAGACTTAAGACTAACACAACCATAGAATGCTTGTTCACCAATTGATGATAATGAATTTGGAAGAATAATAGATTCAAGGCTTGAACAACCCTTAAATACACTATTTCCAATTTCATTTAATGGTGATTGAATTTCAACCTTAGTAAGTGTTGTTAAGCCTGAGAATGCATTATCTGCAATATATGAAACATTCTTTGGAATAACAAGTTCAGTAAGCTTAGTACCAGCAAAAGCGTTCATTCCGATAGATTCAAGGGAATTAGGTAGAGTAATTGACTTTAATGAACTACAAGATCTAAATGCATCATCAACAATCGCCTTAAATCCTTCTTCAATGTATACTTCAGATAAATTAAAACATGAATCAAACGGAGAATATCCTAAAACAGTATTTTTGTATAAATTAATACTCTTTAATGAAGCACAATAAGCGAATGATTGATCACCTATATATGTTAATCCCTTTGAATATGTTACACTAGTTAATTGAGAACAACCTAAGAATGCCTCACTTGCAATATATGTCGCATTTGAAGTAACACTTGTTAATGCTTCACATCCCATAAACATTTCATAGCTTATTGTTTGTAAATTTGAAGGTAATGCAACACTTGTTAGTGATACACAGTTTGTAAATGTACAATCACCAACACTAGCAAGATTACAATCATCCGCAAATGTTACAGTTTCTAGTGATGAACAACCAGAGAAGGCATTTGAGCCAATTTCATTTAATGACTTAGGGAATGAAACAGATGTAATTCCCATCTTATTTTCGAAGGCACCAGGATAAATACTTTCAACACCCTCTGGAATTACCAACTCGCCCATAAATTCAGAATTGAATGAGCAATATAATTTAGTTTTATCCTTACTATATAATATTGAATTAACAGTATCTACTGTAAAGTAATCATTTTCAGAAACATCAACTGTTTTAAGGACAGATACACCACTTAATACATCACTCATTTCGTTGATACTTGGTGATAGCTTAACACTTTCTAAATCATAACATGAATCAAATAACTTAGATCCAAGGCTAATTACTTGAACTTTTTCATTAGAATCATAAACAGTTGGGAATGCAAATGCAGTAATTTTTGTACTTGCAAAAGCTGAATTACCAATTGCTGTAAGCTTACAATTATCAGCAAAATTAATATTAGTTAAGCCTGATGAAGAGAAGGCTTGAGATTCAATTGCTGTAACAGTTGATGGAATAGTAATTTCAGTTAATGCAGAACAGCTTTGGAAGGCTGATGAACTAATTGTTATAATATTAGCAGAACCAAAATCAAAGCTTGTAAGCTTATTACAACTCTTAAAGCAGCTAACAGGAATTACAGAAACACCCTTAGGAAGCTTAAATGAAGTAATTTTTGTTGATTGGAAAGCTGATGAACCTATGCTTTCTACACTATCAGGAAGTGAAATACTGCTTAAGCTACTACAATAAGAGAAAACTGAATTACCAATTGTTGTAAGAGTAGAATTTTCTTCAAAAGTTACATTTTTCAAAGATGAATTAGATTGGAATGCATAATTACCAATTGTTGTAACTGTTGATGGAATAGTTATAGACTCAAGCTTTGTACAATAAAAGAAAGCTGAATTACCAATCTTAGTTAATCTCTTTGGTAATACTAAATTTATAATTTTAGCAGCATAGAAAGGAGAGCTATAATTACTTGATGCATCTTCAATAACTAAACCTAATTCTTCATTTCCAGCTTCAAATGTTAACGCAAAGCCTTTTGAATCAGTATCAGGGCTATAATAAGAATTATAAGCAGATCCACATTGATAGAACGCTTTTTCCTTAATTGCTGTAACAGTATTTGGAACCTCAAATGATAATAGATTCTTACAACCAGCAAATAAGCTTTCTTCAACAACAGTAATGTTAGGAAGACTAGCTGAACATAAACCTGTACAGCTATTAAATGCTGATTTACCAACTACTAAGACTCCTTCAACCTCTTCTCCATTTACTATTGAAACTGCTGATTTATTATCCTCAAATGAAACACTCTTAATCTTAGCATTACCTGTATAACCACCATAATAATTTAAGCAATTATAAAATGCATTATTAACGATCTTATTAACAGTTTTTGGAATAACAACATCACCAGATGTAGATTGAGGAGCATAGCATAATATTCTTGCTACTCCATCTTCCTTTAAATATAGAATACCATTATTCGAAACAAAGGAATTATTTCCTTCTGCTACAGTTAATTTAATATATGAACAACCATCAAAGCATGTAATTGATGTAGAATCTGTTCCATCATAGCTACCTAATGCTTCTAATGATTTTGGTAATTCTAAGTTTGAAATAGAACTACATCCCTTAAATGCATAATCACCTAATTTTGTTAAAGAAGCAGGTAATACTACATTTTGTAGACTATAACAATTTTCAAAGCTTGATGTACCAATTTCCTCTAATGTATTAGGGAGAGAAATACCAGCTAAATTACTACAATCCTTGAAGGCCTTATCAGAAATTTTAAATCCTTCACTAGCACCTGTAAATATAACATTTTGTAAATTTGTACAACCAGAGAAGGCTTCTTCTCCAATTGTAGTTAAATTTGCACCAAAGGTAATAGATTGTAGCTTTGTATTATTCCTGAAGCAGCCAGCTGAAATTTCTGTAACTGAATCAGGTAATGTTAAAGTTGAATCCTTAATATTAGGACAGAAAATAACTGTTGTCTTTGAAGCATTATATAAAATACCCTTCTCATCACTTGAATAATTAACATTTCCTGAAACAACCTCAACAGTAGTTAAGCAATTGTTTTCACCACCAAAGGCTCCGCTAATATCAAATGATGAAGCAGTTTTACCAACAATAACCTTTGTTACATAGCTATATGAATTTAAATCAGCTGTAATACCATTTCCAAAGCTTAAGTCACCATCACTATTAACTGTAACAGTTGTAAGCTTACTATTGCTACCAAAGGCATTACTCTTGATTACACGAGCGTTATGAGGTAAAACAATGCTTGATAAATCACAATTATAGAATGCTCCTTCATTAATTGTTAATGTTTCATCATTTTCATCTTCAAATACAACTTTATTTAATTTACTACAATAATAGAATGCTCTTTGACCAATTTCAAGAACTGATCCTGAAATTGTAACACTTGTAATTTTCTTACAATTCATAAATGCATAATCAGCAATTCTAATTGTACCACCACGAACTGTAAAGTCCCCACTCTTACCTGCAGGTACTATTAATAATTCAGTTTTATTTCTATTATATAAAACACCATCATATGAAGAATAATTCTTATTACCATTTTCAACACTGATGCTTGTTAAATTATCACAATAATCAAATGAGCTTAAGCTACTATAGCCTTCATATCCTGTTGCTATAGAAGTAACTCTTCGAGGTAAGGTAATGCTTGTTAATGACTTACAACCTGCAAAGGCACGATTTTCAAGAGTCAATGCTTCTTCTTTTGCTGTTGATGGAGTTGCATCGAATGTTACATTTTCCAAATATGAATAATAGAAAGCTTCCGCTCCAATTGTCTTAACAGTATATGGAATATTAATAGATGTAATCTTTGAACCATAGAATGATTTTAATGGAATATTAACTGTTCCTTCCATTACAAAGCATTCGCCTGACTTTTTCTTTGGTACAAATTTAACCTCCCATCCAGCATTATCACTAACCTGGTTATTATAATAAAGAACACCATCATATGAAGTATATAATACCTCACCTTTATATCCTGAAACCTCATAAACATTAAATGCTTCAAGACTATTACAGCTTGTGAAGCCTGTAACTGTATCTAAATAAGTAATAGAATTAGGAATATTAATCTTAACAAGATTACCACATCCAGCAAAACTACCTAATTCAAGAATAGGTAAACCATTATATTGAGCTGGAATTGTAAGCTCAGTAACACTATTTAAATCCACACCTGGTTCTGCTTTATAACCAACAATATTATTATTTTTCTTTATAGCCTCAAAGCTTAAAGCATTAACCCAATTTGCATATAGTGTTACATCATTTCTAAAGTTCCAAACGCCAATAGATTCACCTGAAGCACCTGCTACTTTTGTACCAGTACCATTTGCTCCTGTATACCATCCATCAAATGTCAACATATCCTGTGAATTTCTAAATGGAACAGGTAAAACAAAGCTTTCTCTATAGCTTACATTAGCTGTAGACTCATCTAATGTTGCTCCATCACCACAATCAAGGCTTACACTATATTGCTTTGCCTTCCAATTTGCATATAAAACTAATGCTGATGCTTGCATATAAGATGAATTAGTATATTGCTTACCATTATTCTTAGAACCATTAGGTATATTATACCAACCATCAAAATCATAACCTAAATTTGTAGGTTCAGGTAAATCCAATACATCTCCAAAGGCAAAATATTGTGTTGGAAGTGTATTCTTATCATCACCTGTGCATGTTTCAAAATATAAAGCATAGGCATTAACACTAATCTCAGAGCCTGTATGCATTAAGCCGGCATCATCATAGAAAACAACCTTAAGCTTATTTACGCCTTCCTTATTTAATAGAACATTATAATAATTATCCTTAACAGATACTTCCTTACCATTATTTAAAATAACTCCATAATTTGCAGCACCTAAAACTGAATTCCATTCTAAAGTACCATTACTATATTTAAGACCATTTAATACTAAGAAGCTAGCCTGAACACTATCACTATATAATGAATTATTCTTTGTATCATTTGCTACAGCCATAACTGAAACTGAATATTTAGATAAAGATGAAAGCTCTTCAGCATTTAAAGTAAATTCTGTTGATTCAGAAGTATATTCTGTATTACCAACCTTAACAACATATGATTTTGCACCATCAACCTCATCCCATGAAACAGTTAAATTATTAACATCAACGTTAAGTGGACATGCAAGAGTTGTTTTCTTATATTCAAGATATGTAGCTGAAGGAGAATTATAGCCATCTGTAACTGGATAAACAGCAAGCTTTAAATCACCAGTATATTCTTTCAAGCTAAATGAAGTTACATTTCCTAAATCATAATAAGTAGTCTCACCATCTTTTTCTACTCCAACTACATATCCTTGGGCATTAGATACACGATTCCATAAAAGAACATCATCCTTAACTTGAACATTTTCAACCTTATCTAATACTCTATTTAAAACAAATACTGTTGGTGTTGATGAAGCTAAATCATCTGAATAAGCAGTAACTATAAATTTAATACCATCTTCTTGCATTGGACAATTAGAAAAATCAAAATATGTATTATCACCTAAATCATATTCATAAACACTATCACCATATTCAACCTTCAAAGTATAGCCTTCAGCGTTCTCAACTGGATTGAATAAAAGAATATTTCCAGCTACTTGATAATTAGATACCATTGATAATGTTTTATTAGCATAATATACCTTTGAGCTCTTACCATCACAAGATACCTCTATTTCGTATACACCCTTAGCCTTAGTAGAGAAATTATAATTAAAGTTAACTGATTGTGAATTTGAACTTTCTACAACACCACTTGGATCTGTAACCTTAACATTATATGTTTTACCAGTGCCTAAGCTATCCCAGCTAACACCATTTAAATTTGCTGATGCATGAATTTCGCCATCATTCCATACTGCATATAAAACAGTATCACAAGATAACTTTTGATTTGTATATTTATATGTTAATTTATTAGGATCATTAAAGTCACTTACCCACCAACCAAGAAATGCTTTTCCATCTTTAGATTCTAGTTCTGGTAAAGAATATAAAACACCATTAATTGTTGTAGCACTTAAAACCTCTTCCTCATCAGAAACAAAGCTTACTTTGTATTCAGACATACCAACTTCAAGATCTACAAATCTTGCATATAAAGTTATATCAGAAGTAATAATTTCCTTATCAAAATCAAATACTTCACTAAACTTACTATCCTTATACCAGCCAACAAATACCTTTCCATCTTGTTTAGGGCTTTCTGGCTCTTCAACATTTTTACCATTTAATACTGTATAAGTATCTGAACTAATTCCATTATTGAATGTTACATTATATGATGTCATCTTATAGAAATTATAAGAATTGTTTTCATATGTAACAACAAGCTGTCCATTAACATATTTTGCCTGACAATTTAATCCAGATGCTGATAAAGTATAATCATTGTTATTTACAGTACAGCTACCTGTAAATGTTTTACCTAAAATAGATAAAGTAAATTTATTTCCAATTTTTGTAAAGACAAATTCTCCATTAGGATTACTACAATAAAATACCTCACTATTCAATTCTGCTTCACTTGTTTTAGTTGGAGTAGACGTTGAACTACCAGTACCAGTATTCTTATTAGTATTCGAAGCTGTAGATGATGCTTGATTATCAGTACAACTAGCTAATGTTACTGCTAAACCAACTGTCGATATAGCGGTAAAAAATTTAAAAGCCTTCTTCTTCATATTTAACACTCTCCTTACAACACAAAAAATGTATTTTCCTTTAATTTAATCAAATTTTTATATATTAAAAAATGATTAATTAGTATTATATTCTAAATTTATAAGTTTTTCAATATAAAAATTTAAATTTAAAATCATTTTACATCGTTTTTATCGAACAAAAAATGTTTTGCAGAATAAAATTCAATATATCACTATAAAAGCAGATAATCATTGAATTTAACGCAATTTTAATTTATCTTAATGAAATAAAATTCATTATTTTTTAATTTATCATTCTATTGCATCAAAAAAAGAAAAACGAATTCTTCAATTAAGAAAAATTCGTTTTATCTTTTTACTATTTATTAGGATTGTAATTATATACTACCTTAGCATCACATCCATAGAATAAATACATTAAACTACCAGATATTTGACTAACCTGCTCTTCACTTATTGTAAAGTAAATAGTTTGTTCCTTTGTCCAACCCTCAAATAGATAAGAACCAAGACTTTCAAGACCCTCACCAGGAATTACTATACTCATTATTGAAGTACAGTTCCAGAAAGCATCATAACCAAGCTTTTTAATATTACCTTCAAATGTAACATTTCTTAAGCTTAAGCAATCTCTAAATACCTGTCCACCTATTTCTTCAGTAGATGCTGGAATAGAAATTGTTTCAAGTCCACTATTATAGAAGGCATAATAGTCAATTTTTGTTAATGTTTCAGGAAGTTTAATTGTTTTTAGATTTGAACATCCAGAAAATGCTGAGTTTGCAATAACTGTTAATGATTCAGGAATAATAACATTAGATAATTGAGGGCATTGTGCAAACATATAGTCACCCATTACAGTACAACCATCCTCAAATTCAAATGTAGTTAAATTTGGACACTCACTAAATACATAATCACCAAAATCAACTATTGATTTAGGGATTGAAACTGATTCAAAACCAGAACCCTTAAATACTTTATTTTCAAGTGTAGTGATTGATTTTGGGAATACAAATGTCTTTAATGCTGTACATTTTTCAAACGCACTCTCTTCAATCTTAACAAAATTATTTTTATCACCAAAGAATTCTACTTCAACTAGCGCATCACAACCGTAGAATGTACCAACTGAAACTGATTCAAGCTCAGTTGATATTTCTGCCTTTTCAACCTTACTATTACTAAAT
The DNA here is from genome assembly GCA_934216145.1 of uncultured Anaeroplasma sp. Classification (GTDB taxonomy): domain Bacteria; phylum Bacillota_I; class Bacilli_A; order Acholeplasmatales; family Anaeroplasmataceae; genus Anaeroplasma. Next base: position 19,362 of record CAKQBG010000018.1, on the reverse strand, counting down.
ACATATTTACCATATTCAATATTTCCGTAAAGTTTAGCTGTCTTCAATGCTAAAGATTCAGCAAAGGCATAGTCTCCAATTTTTGTTAATGATTCAGGCAATTCAACTTCTACAACGCTAGGCATTAAGGCTAATGCATATGAACCAATCTCAGTTGAACCATCAGCAAATGAAATCTTTGTAATATACTTACAATTTGAGAAAGCATATCCTAAAACTGTAACATCAGATGGAACTACATACTCACCAACAATAGTTGAATTACATGAAATTAATTCCTTATTTACAGTATATAATGACTTTTGATTATCCGTCATATAATACTTATTAGCTGAATCAACAATAATATCAGTAATTCCCTCACAGCCAACAAATGGATTATTACCAATCTTTTTAACATTAGCACCAATATTAAATGTACCAGTTAAACCACTATTCTTAAATGCATAATTACCAATTTCCTCTAAAGTATCAGGAAGAGTAATTGCTGATAATAATGTACATCCCTCAAAGGCGCTCTCACCTACAGAAACTATACTATCATTATTTGTAAAATCAATTCCACGTAAATTTGTACAATTATAGAATGCACTTTTGCCAATTTTCTCTAGATTCTTTGGTAATACAAAGGAAACAATAGCAGTTTCACTAAAGGCATTCGCACCAATTTCAACTAATGAATCAGAAAGCTCAAGTGTTGTAAGCTTACTACAGCCAGCAAACATACCATTAGGAATTTCAGTTAAATCATTTGATGTAGCCTTAAATGATTCAAGATCCTTACATCCATCAAATACTGAAGAACCAAACTTACTAATATTATCAAGCTTAACATCCTTAACACCAGTATTTTCAAATGCATAATCTCCAAGCTCAGTTACTGCTGTTGGTAATGTAACATCAACAAGTGATGTACAACCACTAAATGTCTCAGAAGGAATCTTCTCAAGAGCTTGACTTAAATAAACAGATGTTAAATTCTTACAATCCTTAAATACACCCTTTCCAAGAGTTGTAACACTTGAAATATTAATCTCCTCAAGACCAGAATTTGTAAAGGCATTTGCATAAATTGTTTCAACTGAACTTGATAATGTAATATTTTTTAGATTTGGTGTATTTTTAAATGTATAGACACCAATACACTTTAATACCTTACTTTCAATATTAACCTCACTTAAATTTTTGCAATCTGCAAATACATATGTATATGACCATTCATTAACAGTTCCACCATAATAATAGGTACCTATTTCTGAAACATTTTCAGGAATTGTTATAGATTCAAGACCAGTTCCCTGGAAAGCATAAGATCCAATACCAACTAGACTGTTAGGTAAAGTTACATTTTTCAATGATGAACAACCATAGAACATGTTATAACCAATAAATTCAACGCCTTCAATAAATTCCACAGTTTCAAGGCTACTACAGCCACTAAAAATACTACTATCAAATTCAACAATAGGGGCATTAATTTCAACTGATAATAAAGATTTATTTTCAGCAAAGGCATTATAACCAATTGTTAATGTGGCCTCCGGAATAACAATAGATTCTAAGCCCGCCTTATTAAAGCAATAGTTTCCAATTAATTCTAGTGATTCAGGTAATACAACACTCTTTAGACTAGAACAATTATTAAATGTATTGTTTGGTAAGGCTGTGACTCCCTCTTCAATTTCAACACTACTTAATCCCTTGCATCCACTAAATACTGAAGTTCCAAGCTCTAAGCCCTTAGTTAATTTAAATGATTCTAATGCAGAACAATTATAAAAAGCAGAAGCACCAAGAGATGTAACTGAATCTAATGAAGCACTAACTAAACTACTACAACCATAAAATGCTGATTTACCAACAGTTTCTACCTTATCAGCTGTAATACTATAAAGGCTACTACAATTTGAGAAGGCATTGTCACCAATTTCTTTTAATCCTATAGGTAAAACTACATTTTCTAATGAGGTTGAATTATAGAATGTACCATTACCAAGCTTAGTTAGTGATGATGAAGAATCAAATTCAACAGATGTTAAAGCTTCACAATTTGAGAATACATAATCACCAAAATCAACAACTGATGCAGGAACTACAACCTTTGTAATTTTCTTTTGACCTTCAAATGCATAAGATGAAACAGTTTTAATTGTATTAGGAATTTTATATTCACCACTTAATACTGTACCAAATACATATCTAATAGCATCCTTAGACTTATTATATAAAACAGGCATTCCATTATCCATTGAGAAATATTGATTATTAGAATCAAGTGTAATATTTTCTATTGAATTACAACCAGCAAACACTCCTGAAACTGAATCAACACTTTCAGATAAATATACACTAGTTAATGATTTACAGCCACTGAATAAATTAATTCCAAGATTTAAAGATGTAGCCTTATTTGAATCTGTAGAATCGTTATATACTGTTGGGAAGTTAAAGCTACTTAACCCTGTTCCAGCAAAAGCACTATCACCAATTGATAATAACTTTGATTTTTCTCCAAATGTAATACTTTCTAATGATAAACAAGAATTAAAGGCACTATCACCAATAGAATTTACTATACTAGGAATATTTATAGCTTTTAGATTTTTACAATAACTAAATGCACTATTAGAAATTGCAGTCACTTTAGAATCCGATAAATCAACGTTCTCTAAATAGCTACAGCTTGCAAAGCATGAATCAGGAATACTTGTAAGAGCTTTAGGGGCCTTAAATTCAACCAAATTAGTTTTTGAAAAGCATCCTTTCGCAATAGTTGTAATAGAATCAGGTAATACAATAGATTTTAAACTTGATCCAGAGAATGTATATGACTTTAACTCAGTTAATTTACAATTTGCATCAAATGTAACTGATTCAAGCTCATTACAATCCTCAAATGCTGAAGTACCTAAATAAGATAAACCAGCTGGAAATATAACATTTTGAATTTTACTATAACCAAATGCATAATCACCAACATAAGTTAAACGCTTAGGAAATACAAGATTTTCAACTTTACAGCCATAAAATGCTGCATACCAATAATAACTTGCATCAGTAATAGTAAGACTATTGGAATCATTACCCTCCTCAAATGTAAGATTTACAAAATTAGAACAGTTTGCAAAGGCTCTTTGACCAATTGATGCTACAGTATTTGGAACCTCAAAATTTGTAAGTTTTGTACAACTACTAAATGTTTCATCAGGAATAGATGTTAAATTAGGCAATTGTACACTCACTAAGTTAGAACACTCGTAGAATACCTTAGATCCAATCGTTAAAGTTCCTTCAGTTTCAACACCATTAACAACACTAACTGCAGATTTACCATCCTCAAATGCTACATTTGTAATTTTAGAATTAGCATAAAAAGCATTAGAAACAATATAATTTACAGTCTTAGGAATAACAATATCCCCACTCAAAGCAGATGATGCAAAAATCAATGTTCTAGCAACACCATCTTCCTTACCATAAATAACACCATCATATGAAGCAAATGATGCATTGTCATTTGCTACTATAAAAGAAGTAAGATTTTCACATGCTTCAAAGCAGTCAATTAATTCATTATTTGTTCCATTATTAGCGCCAAGCTTATTAACACTCTTAGGAATAGTAATAGATACTAAAGATTTACAACTATAGAAAGCATTTGAACCAATTTCCTCAAGCTCATCAGGCAATGTAATGCTTGTAAGTCCTTCACAATATCTAAATGCTTTATCTCCAAGCTTTGTTGTATGAGCAGGAAGAGTAACACTAACTAATGAACTACATTTATTAAATGCGCTAGCACCAATTTCAAGATCTTCAGTTCTATCATTATCAAATGTCAACGAATTTAAATTAGTACAGCCATCAAAAGCATTATCACCGATTTTCTTAATATTTTTACCAATATTAAATGATACTAATGCTGTTCTATTTCTAAAACAACCTGATGCAATTTCTTCAACTGATGATGGAATAGTAAACATAGTTGCTTTCAAGGCTGGATAGAAAATAATTTTTGTTTTTTGACTATTATATAATACACCCTCACTATCTGAATAATAATATTGATTACCTTCTTCAACCTCTATCTTAGCTAATGAATTATTAGAGCCACCAAATGCTCCACCAACATCAAATTCAGCAGCATTTTTACCAATAATTACTGTTGTTACATAACTATATCTTGATGAGTATGATGCTGAATCCTGAGTAATACCATCAGCAAATTTCAATGTTTCTGTTCCTTCATTATTATCACTGTTTACCTTAACTGTTGTTAGATTATCATTATAACCAAAGGCACTTGTTTCAATCACACGGGCATTACGTGGTAATTCAACATAAGTTAAATCACAGCCATAGAATGCTTCAGTTCTAATTGTCAATGTAGTTTCATTTTCATCAGCAAATTCAATTTCAGCTAATTTATAACAATATTTAAAGGCTTGTTCTTCTATTTCAAGAACTGAACCAGGAATAACAACCTTTGTTATCATATCACAGCCTCTAAAAGAATAAGCACCAATTTTAAGAGTACCTGTATTAATCTTAACCTCACCAGAAATTCCTTCAGGTGCTAATATAACCTTATCCTTATTAGCAGTATATAAAATACCTCCAATTGAAGAAAAATACTTACATCCCTCTTCGACATTAATTTCTTCTAGCTTATAACAATATGAGAATGGATTTAAATTTGAATAATCAGCATAACCAGTTGATATAGATTGAGTTCTTTTTGGTAATGTAATTGAGACTAAATGACTACATGAAGCAAAAGAATTTTCAGCTAATGTTAAACCTACCTCATCTTCACCTTCAGTAGTCGCTTCAAATTCAACAGATACTAAATCATAACAGTATCTAAAAGCTGAAACTCCAATTGTATTAACTGTATATGGAATAGTAACTGATGTAATATTAGAAGAATAGAAGGCTTTAACTGGAATATTGACTGTACCAGTCATAATTTCACAATGTCCATCCTTACCAGCTGGTACAAATCTAACCTCCCAGCCTGAATTAACACTTATTTCATTATTATAATATAATACTCCATCATATGAAGTATAATATACATCACCTTTATATCCCTCAACATCATATACATTAACAGCTTTAAGACTACTACAGCTTGTAAAGCCTGTAACTGTATCAATATAGCTTATTGTATTAGGTATATTAAGCTTAACTATCTTACTATATCCAGCAAAACTTCCAAGCTCTACTACATTTTTTCCATTATACGTAGCTGGTACGGTTACCTCTGTAACATTTTTCATACCTACTCCAGGTACTGCTTTATAGCCTGTAACCTTACCATTAGATGTTACTTCTTCATAATTTAAAACATTAACCCAGTTTGCATATAATGTCATATCAGATTTATATTCCCACGTACTTATTGACACACCATTACCATCAGTAATCTTTGTACCATTACCAGATACATCTGTATACCAGCCCTCAAATACTAAATCCTGAGAATCTCTAGATGGTACTGGTAATTCAAATTTTTGCTTATATCCAACATTAACAGTATCTTCTTCTAATGAGGCATCATCTCCACATACTAATGTAACATCATACTTCTTTGGTGTATAGCTAGCAAACAATACTAATGTATGTGCTGGCATATTTGAATTATTTTTTACCTCTACGCCATTATTTAATGAACCTCCTGGTATATTATACCAGCCCGCAAATTCATATCCTGAATATTCTGCTTCAGGTAAATCTAATGTATCTCCAAAAGCATAATACTTTGTTTCTACATCCTTTGTATTATCATTTAATGCTTCAAAATATACTGCATATGTATATACATCTAATTCTACCCAATTTGATTTTGTTCCCTTTGAATTATAGAAGCATACCTTAATTGTATTTTTTCCAGCTTGTGTAAACTTTAAATTATAATATGAAACATTTTTTACACTTACTTCTTCTCCATCATTTACTACAACTCCAAAGCTAGTTGCTCCTAAAACTGGTGACCACTCTAATAATCCATCTCCATATTTCAAATCCATTAATTCAAGATAATTAAATTCTACCTCATTTGAAAAATATGAATTCTTACTACTATCATCAGCTATTGCCTTAACAGATACATTATATTTTGTTACTCCATCCTCTAGCATTTCTAATGTAACATCATATGATGCTGCTTCTGTTGTATATTCTATATCTCCAAACTTCAATACATATGACTTAGCACCTGCTACTGGGTCCCATGTAACAGTCATATTCTTTACATCAATATTTTGTGGAGAAGCTAATAAATCCTTTTTATATTCTATTTCCTTACTCTTTTTAGAAGCATATCCCACTGTTACAGGATATACTGATAGCTTCATATCACCTGTAAACTCATGTAAGCTAAATGATGTTTGATTTCCTACATCAAAGCTTATCACATCATTTCCTATTGTTACCTCTACCACATAGCCATTAGCATTATCTACACTATCCCATTTTAATTCATCATCTTCAACTGTTAAATTTTTAACCTCATCAAGTGATAATAAATAATTGAATGTTGTTTCTTCTGATTTTTGATAACCATCAGCGAAGGCTGTAACTTTAAATGTTATTCCTTCGTCTGTCATTGGACAATTTGAAAAATCAAAATATGTATTAGAACCTAAATCATATTCATAATGATTATGCTCATCATCTCCACATTCTACTGTTATCTTATAATGTGTTGCATGCTCTACTGGTGAGAATACTAATAATCCATCAACAGGCACACAATAATTTGATACCATGGCTAATGCTTTATTTGAATAATATACTGTACCACTCTTTCCATCACATGATACCTCTAACTTATATACACCCTTTGCCTTTTTTTCAAAATTATATTTATATTCTAATGCTTGTGAGCTAAAGCTTTCACTCTTTCCATTAGGATCTGTTACTATTACACTATATGTTTTTCCTGTACCTAAGCTATTCCAGCTTAAGCCATTTTCATTTACCTTTGGATGTAGATTTCCATCATTCCATACTGCATATAAAGCTGTATCAGCTGATAGCTTTTGATTTGTATATTTATATGTTAATTTATTAGGATCATTAAAATCACTTACCCACCAGCCTAAGAATGCATTACCATTAGAAGATTCAGGTGTTGGTAATGAATAAATCATTCCGTTTACTGTTTTAGCGTATTCTAAATCACTACCATTATAAAATGAGACATTATATTCTCTTGTTCCTACCTCTAAATCTACATATCTTGCATATAAAGTTAAATCTGATGTTACTACCTCTTTTTTAAATTCATATACTTCCGTATAAGCTTGATCCTTATACCATCCTACAAACACCTTTCCATCCTCACTAGATGTATCAGGTGCTTCTACACTTGTTCCATTTAAAACTGTACATGTAGTTGTATTAGCTCCATTATTGAATGAAACTGTATAATAAACCATCTTATAAAAAATATAAGTATGAGTATTATACGTAAAGATTAATTGCCCGTCTACATATTTAGCTGTACAATTTGTTAAGCCTGTCGCATTTAATGCTAAATCATTATTATTTACAGTTACAGCACCTGTAAATGTTTTTCCATCAATAGATAAAGTGAACTTATCTCCAATTTTAGTGAAGATATATTCTCCATTTGAATTACTACTATAAAATACCTCACTATCTGTTACCTTGTCAGTTGTTTTAGTTGACGTAGAAGTTGAAGCTGAAGTACTTAGACTTTCCTTAGTAGATGTTACCTGCTTATCGCCAGTACAGCTAGCTAAGGATGCTGCAATTCCAATTGCAGATACAGCTGTAAAAACCTTAAATACTCTCTTTTTCATATTAATTCTCCCCTTTACATTAAATTAGACCTAAGGCTTTAGCTTAGATAATCATTCCCAATTATGAAAAAATGATTAATTAGTATTATATTCTAAAAAAAATGATTTTTCAATATAAAATATTAATTTTTTATTAATAAATGCTATTTTATTGTTGTGTTCTTTTCCGATGTGAAATTTTATTCAATGTAAAGCGTTTTAGCATTAGTGTATATGAATATCATTCAAAGTTAATCTTTTTTTAATAAATATTATTCTATTTTATTAATAAAAAGAGAAAAAAGAATATTTAAAATTACTAAGTATAGACCATATTTAAAACATGGAAGTAACATCAAAATATAAAATGCCTCCTGATAAGATATTACGATTATAGGTCAAATTACTAATTTATAAAAGTTCCTTTTAAGTTGGTAAGGAAACGGACCAACAGCCACTTGCTGCAAAGCGTATCCACCATTTTTACCTGACATTGGACACCGCATTCTCTAGGGGCATCGATAACTTTTGTCATAACGGGTATTCATGACTACCATTTATATTATAGCTACTTATTTTTAAAATTTCCTCTTTATGGGTAATATTTAATAATAAACAAAAAAAACTACAAGATATCATTCCCATAGGTCAAATCAACAAAATGTTAACAAAATATCTCTTTCCACAAGCTTTACATGTGAGAGCTTATTTTTCTCTTTGATGAATTCCATCCCCATACAGTAAGAACAAAAGCAAATCTACATCGATTCAAAAAGCCTGGCATTTGGTATTTCTTTAACGGATATTCAAGAATTATATAATAAAGGACACAATTAACATCTTTTTAAATTTCAAAAAAAAGAAAACCATATTAGTTTTCTTTCTTTTAATTTGATTTTTTATAAAGATGGAAATCATAATTGTTTCACCAATTATATAGATTATCTTCATCTCATTTTATAGTAGTTAGTATAAGTTTTGTTATGAGAATAATCTGCACTTTCAATAAATATTTTAAATTTGTATCCATCTAAATTGGTATCAAATTCATAGCGAATATCAAAAATCCAAACAGAGCCGTTTGTAAAATAACCGTTATCCAAAGTGTCATTCCTTACATAATAGAACTTATACAATTTACTTGGATTATCATCAAAATATTCGGACAAATCTTCCTTTGGTTCTATGATATACCAATTTTCGTTTGTATCCATGCTGAACTTTTCAATTTTAGGTTTGCCGAACATACCATTATAATTTGTTTTTAAGTACAAAAAATATGTTTCAACATTTGTCATAAATACTTCTTCACTCTGGCAAACTTGTGAAAATGAGTATCCATCATTATACCATGTATCACTTGATTGTATTTCTCCTGACAATCCTGTAGGTGCAGTCAAACCAGCAAGTCCTTTTGCTGATAGTTCTTCTTCTGTAAACCATTTCGTTGTATCGTGAGTGAAATTATCGTTTTCACTACCAGCATCGTTATTTCCACAAGCAAATAAACCAACACAAGATACCAATAAAAATACTGTACAAACAATAATTGATAATTTCTTTCTTAACATATTCTTTCAGCCTCCATTTATTAAAATTTGAATTCAATAGTTTTCAAACATTCATTCATCTTTGTATTTTATTATTTATATCAAAGCATAAACGTTAAAATTATAATAATAGTATATCATTTTTCGATAAAATAACAAGCAGTTTGTAGAATAATGCTTTATAATATCATTTAAAAAATATTTAATTAGTTCTATGGCAATGCCTATCGTTATATTGATAAATTATTCATTCCATAACAATACATAAAAAAATACTCAAAAAATGTCATTTAACACTTCAATAAAACTCAGAATATTACTAGCAAAATTATAAAAATCCTATTTTCAAAAAAAGTTTTGTTAAAATTTGTCTCTTTTCTATACCATTTTCATCAAACTATAAATTGTAAACAGCTTTATTGAAGTCATCTGTCTCTTGATACGAAGAATTTTGCTCCATAATAAAACCGAATTATCGAGTTTATAGATTTCAAAAAATTCTTCCGGTCTTAAAAATCAATTTTCTATAAAGCATATCTTTCTTCGTATTTACCCATCTAATGTAGGTGTAGTGCTTCATTTCAAATCGTTTTCAGAAAAACATAAGCAAAATATTACTACATCTTTTAATTATTCTTAGGCTTATATCCAAAATAGACTCTTCCTTTTTCTTGAATTGCACCAAGCCTTTTGTAAAATTCAATTGATGGACTGTTCCAATCAAGACAGCTCCATTCTAATTCTGAATATCCTTCATTCTTTATAATTTCCGAAAGTTTAAAAAATAATTCTTTTCCAAAACCTTGACCACGAAATTCAGGTTTTATGAATAAATCTTCTATATGAACATTAACTTTAGCAGCAAAAGACGCAAAGATAGGATAATATATCGCATATCCGATAGGCACTTCTTCTATTTCTGCTATAATCGCAGTCGCAACCTTTTTCTCAAAAAGCCAATACTTTAACAGCTTAACAGAACCTGTCATATCTTCAGGACGTTTTTCGTATGATGCCAAGCCTTTTATCATATCATAAATATAGTCTACGTCTTCTATTTTTGCTTTTCTTATCACCAAAATCTTTTGTTCCATTTTTCTCTCCTAAACAGCATTTCATATATTATTAAAAAAGTTTATGCCAATTTATTAGCGTATGTATTTCATTATTTGCATCAAGTATTCAGTATACATCCAAATTTATTTGCTTCATTTCAAAATAGAATTCATCGATAATAAAATCATTCATAAAAATCAACTCTTCATATGTTACCAATACTCTTTATTGTATATGCTTTGCTCTCAATTTGATTATGGTTGCAGGATAATAAATGTTCATAAGTCATTTCTCCGCGCAATTTTTTCAAAGATAGTAGAGATTATAGCACTTTTTCGAGAAAATTACAAACAGTTTACGGAATAATGTAGGAACTTGAATAGGATTTTATAAAAAATATAAATAGTTCCGTAGCAGCACCTATCGTTTTATTGATAAGGCTTTCGTTCCGTAGCAATATCTAAAAAGAAAAAGAGCCTCATATAAATGCCATTTGACACTTCTACAACGCTCTATAGTTTGCTAGCGGAAAGGATAACTGTTCCTATTTACAATAAAAAAGGTCTGACACAATTAGTATCAAACCTATACTTTCAATATGTGTAAGATGACCTATTATGATACAATTTGCGTACACCCCTTAAAAAGTGCGTACAGTTCATTCAAAGTGCGTACAGTTTAAAAGCACCAAAATAACTTTTTCATTTTCATCTTTTATTCTATTGAACCACATGTTTTGTGTTGCTAATTACTGAAAAAGCCATTAAAAGTAACTCCTTTCCAACTAAAGGATTGACTTAATGCAAGCATAAATAACTATTTATATGTTCGCTTAATAATCGAAATAAGTAGAACAATATTCAAGAGATTTATCTAAAAACTCTTGTAACTTATCGAGGTCAGCATACATTCCATGATTTGAATGTGGAAACTCAATATAATCATGTTTTACTCCATTATCTTGCAAAGCTTTAACAAGTAATGTCCTTGATGTTGAAGGAACTGCGTGGTCACGAAGTCCATAACCAACAAGTGATGGAACGGAATTTTGATTTATAAGTCTTGCAGGAGAAATAGCATCAACATATTTTGTATATTCACCATTTGAAATCATTTCATCGGTTATATCGACTCCTGTCATCCATTTTAAAAACTCAGTATCAGTTTTAATCTTGTTAACTTTTTTAAGAAGTGACCAATCACTTGGCTCAAAATCAGATGGTCCAGAAAGTTGAAATACAAATTTTACTGGTATTGCTGAAGTCTTTGCGCATTTATATGCATAATTCATTGCAAGTGTTCCGCCTGCAGAAACTCCACAAGTTGCCATACCATTAACACTGTAACCAAGTTCACTACATTTCGTCTTTATTGCAAAAACACTATTTTTTACTTGTTCATTTAATTTATTTAAATTAGCATCCACACCTTTCTTTTGCAAAGAATAATCGATAGATGCGGTTATGCAACCTGATTTAACTGCATAATATTTACACCAATCCTCGCCATCTTCCTTACATCCGGAATTAAAACTTCCACCATGAATAAATAAAATTAGATTTGTTGTTTGATTTGTTTTTTTTGGAACATACAAATCGTACTTATGATTGCCTTCATTTTCATAAGAAAGATTAGAATAGCAAGTTCCAACATCATCGTTCCAAACAGTCTTAATCAGCTTATTTGGTAAGCCACCTGTTACATTAACACAAATTAAAGCACTTAAAACAAAAGTAATAACAAAAAGCAAAATATAGGATGTTATAATTAAACCTTTTCTATTTATCTTTTCCATTTTGTCACTCCTAAATAATATTATCTAAAATCAGTCTTCCCGTTATTGCTCCCAAAACTCCTGCAATAGCCATAATGCCAAGTGCAATAGCGAAATAAATCAAAAGTTTTTTTCTTTTTGTAATTTTTTTAGTATTTATATCTGTTTTATCCATACATGCTCCTTTTTTTATTTATAAGATTTCAGACTTTTATAGTCATGATTTAATATAATTAACATAAATCCTTAATAAAGCGTATAGTTGAACAAGCTCCCACTCAGTAGGAGACTTGTGAATGTTTAGTTGTCGAATAAGGAATATAGTAACAATGGTTCAACTTCGCTTTTACCAGTGCAAAGTCTTTATTTTGCAACTCGCGCACAGATTCCTAAACAATCCGATTATTTGAAATCCGTTAGTCTTTGAAAATGTTTATCCCTGAAAACATCTTATTCAATCGTTGCTCGTCAAATGGCAGATACTCAGCCACAGTAAAACCGACAACATTACTATTTTCTGTAATCAAATGAAGCACTTCTGACAGCTTTTCCATGGTCATCTTTCCTCCGCTAGAACCATCACCGACAAGTTCAGGATTTGCAAAATAGGTCGAATGAAAAAGGTGTTCATCCAACACATCGATATCAAAATGAACGAGGATATGATCGAAACGTCTCATAAAAGCCATGATTTCCTCGTCGCTCAAAAACGACTTATTCTGAACTTTATAATCAACGCCCATGTTTTTCAAAAATGCTTCTTGATAATCGTGAAGGGGTTGTAGTCCAACATAGAGAATTTCATCTGGCTTAAATACTGGGTTTTTCATTTGCGAAGAAAGTTGCGCAGCCCCATGTCCCATAAGACTACCGAGCACCATTGCATGGGCATTTGGATAACCATCATTTACAGTGGACACATCAGGATGTGCATCAATCCAAATAATTCCGACATTCTCATATTTCCCGTGCAAATAATCAAAAGGAGCAAGTGATACTATGCAATTGCCACCTATGGTAATGATTCTGTCAGGTTCTTCTGCTGCAATTTTCTTTTGTGCGTCTTTGATTCCTTTCAAAACCTCATCTTCGGAATAGATTCCGTTCGTTACTGCTTTTTCCTTGTTATCGGGAGGCAATATCTCGACCTTGATAGTCGGTTGATTAGGATTCTGTGGCAAGATATACTGGAGCAAATTGGCACCAAAATAATATGTGTCCAACCCGCCACTGACATGATCTGGGTATAGCAATCTAATTGTTTTCATTTTATAAGCACTCCTTTTCTAATTATAATTTTTGGATTTTTATGCGATATCAAACTAGCTATAGCAACAATCGCGTCGCCACTCCTATCATCGCTTCGGCAACTAAAACCAGATTGAAGTCGTATGCTTTCAATCTTTTTTCTTCAATTGATATGGTTTCTGCCTTGGCAATCTATACAACAGAGTTCAAATATCCACTCAAAAATGCTTGTATTTATTTTACCATAAAAAACTCGAAAAATCCACTTATCTGAACCGTAATTTCCTTGTCCTTTTACAATAAGTCGTTTTGTTTTTTCATTTAGTATTTTTCTTTGACAGATTGCTTGACTATTAAGCCTTTTAAAATGAGATTTTATAAAAAATATCAATCGTTCCGTAGCAACACCTATCGTCCCGTTGATGAGGCTTTCGTTCCGTAGCAATATCTAAAAAGAAAAAGAGCCTCATATAAATGCCATTTGACACTTCTACAAAGCTCTATAGTTTGCTAGCGGAAAGGATAACTGTTCCTATTTACAATAAAAAAAGGTCTGACACAATTAGTATCAAACCTATACTTTCAATATGGCGGAGCAAGAGGGATTCGAACCCTCGCACCAGTTACCCGGTCTACTTCCTTAGCAGGGAAGCCTCTTGAGCCTCTTGAGTATTACTCCAACTGCCAAATGCCTTTACATTTTACAATAATTAAAAACAAATGTCAAGCACAACTGCTTAATTTATCCGAAAATAATAGAGGATTAATCTTTTTTATAAATTATTTCAATTGTAATATATTTATATAAGAAATAAAGGCTATGAAATAAAATTAATATTACATAGCCTTATAAATATCACTTACTTTTCTACTGCGAAATATGTATGCTTTGTGACCCACTTCTTCATTTTAATAGAAACCCAAAAGCCATATATTCCAATAGTAATAATAATAAGAAAGAACCATTTAATCCAATTAGCAAATAATTGAATTGCTTTACCATCAAACGCTAGTCTTCTTCCTTCAATTATTGTATGCTTAACCTCCCAGTTTTTGATCATACAAACAGCCCAAGGATAACAAATTCCTAGTGTACATACTGTAACAATACCACCAAGAATCTGCCAACCTATCTTTTGAAAAAGACCTCCATCAAATTCAGATTCCATTTTTTTAACATCCATTGATATATTCACCTTCTAATAAAAATACATTTTAATAAAAAATTACTTTAATTCAGTTCTAACTTTATTTTCTATCTCTAAAGCCACATCCGGATTATTCTTAATAAATTCTTTAGCATTTTCTCTACCTTGACCAATCTTATTGCCTTGATAAGAGAACCAAGCGCCAGCCTTATTAATAATACCTAGTTCAACAGCTAGATCAACAAGCTCACCTGTTTTTGATATACCTTGTCCATAAATAATATCAACCTCAGCTGTTTTAAATGGTGGAGCTACCTTATTCTTAACAATTTTTATATTAGCTCTATTACCTAAAATATTAGTACCATCCTTAATAGTTTCTCCCTTTCTAATTTCCATTCTTACAGATGAGAAAAATTTTAAAGCTCTACCACCAGTAGTAGTTTCAGGATTACCAAACATTACACCAACCTTTTCTCTTATTTGGTTAATGAATATCGCAACACAATTTGTTTTACTAATAATACCTGATAAAGTTCTCATAGCTTGAGACATTAATCTTGCATGCAAACCTACATGATTATCGCCCATATCTCCATTTAATTCTGCTTCTGGTACTAATGCTGCAACAGAGTCAATAACGATAATATCAACACTACCTGATTCAATTAACGCTCTAGCAATATCTAAAGCTTGCTCACCACTATCTGGCTGAGATAAAATCAAATTAGAAATATCCACTCCCAAATTTTTAGCATATACTGGATCTAACGCATGCTCTGCATCTATAAACGCTGCATATCCTCCAGCTTTTTGAGCACTCGCAATTGCATGTAATGCAAAAGTGGTTTTACCTGATGATTCAGGACCATACATTTCAATTATTCTACCCTTAGGATAACCACCTACTCCTAAGGCTCTATCAAGTGATATTGATCCTGAAGGAATGACATCAATCTTCCTATCAACCTCATCACCTAATCTCATTACTGCACCCTTACCAAATTCCTTTTCAATTTGTTTTAATGCATTCTCTAAAGCCTGTTCTCTTGTGCTTTCTGCCATTTAAAATACACCTCCAATATAATAATAGTCAAAAAAAATCATTTTTTTTCGTTTTTTTTTAAAAAGATTCAAAAATTATTTTTCTACTATTATAAAAATACTCAATTCCTGAAATTATAGTTAATAAGCATGATACCATAATTAACACATAAGCAATCCAAAATACAACTGCGTGAATTCCAACAAAGAATGAAATACATAACGCAATCATAGTAGTAAATGTCTTAATCTTACCCATCTTACCTGCAGCTATAACCTCACCCTTACTAGAGGCTAGCATACGAATACCACTTACACCGAACTCTCTAATTAGCATAATAATAAAAACCCATAATGGTAATAGCTCAACACCATTATAACTAACACCATCAGCCATAAAAATAACCATAGCTGTAAATACTAATAGCTTATCAGCTAATGGATCTAAAAATTTACCAAATGTAGTTACTAAATTATATTTTCTAGCAATATTACCATCTAAAAAATCAGTAATAGACGCAAGAGCGAATAATACAAATTCAATTAAATATAAATAACTAACACCTAAAAAAGCATTACTTCTTAATGGAGTAATATAAAATAAAACCACCATGATTGGAATAATTAATATTCGTAATAAAGTAAGCTTATTGGGAAGTGTCATTCCATGTCTTTCTTTTTTTTCCATTTTTCTACCTCTTAAACATTATAACAAATATACTAATCAAAAACAAATAAATATTTAATCACCTATTAAATTACCAAAGAAATTCTCTAATCCTCCTAATAAAAAGCTAGATATATGATAACAACCACTATCACAAAGCTTCGCAATATAAATAAAAACATTACCATTTGCCTCTACATAATAGGATTCATCATTTAAAGAGCTATCATTTGATATAAAAATAATAGAACCAATAACTAATACAATTAAAAATACTATAATTATTCTTTTATTCTTCAAATTAATCACCATAAGAATAATATAATATTATTAATAAATATTTTATCAAAACTTAATACAAATTAAATTCCAATTATAGCTAAAATTAAAGCTATAATAGAAATAATACCGAACCCTATAGAAGCTCCTAAAGTAATCTTAAAATTAAATTTAAGCTTATTAATACTATTATTAGAATTATCTAAATTATTTTTTAATTCTTCAATTATTGAATTCTTATTATTATCCCTATTCTCAAGCTCTAATATTCTAGAATAAGCCTCCTTAAGCTTAATAGATAAATCTGTTTGTTTTTTAGATATATCCTCCTGAGCCTTAAGCTTTTTAACAACATCCTTAAGCTCATTTCTAGCCATCTCATCTATTTCCTCTTCAGAAGCATTATTCAATCTCATTTCTAGCTCTTGAACAACACATCTATTCATCGTAATATTAGTAATACCTAATTCAAATAAATACTTAGTAATTTCAGCTAACCTTTGTTGATATTCAAATGTTTTCTCTAAAGCTAAAGCATTTTGCATAGTAGCCTCAGATAAAGATATTTGAGTTTCCTGAATAGATTCAATAGTACCCTTCATTTTAAAGAAACCTGTTTTTTGATCCTTAGCCTTTTGAGCTTGAATATCCGCATCGATTGCCTTTTGCTTAACAACCTCAAGATTCTTCTTTAAATCACTCATTATAGTAAATTGCCCCTGAATAAGTGAAGGTACATCCTTTTCATCTACTTGCATTACTAAAGAATCTATTTTCTCATCCTCCATAGTTTCACTCCCAATCAATTATATCCTTAATCTCATCCTTTAAGCCTGGATTATTCACATCAAGCTTCTTAGAATTCTTTCCTATATTCCTTAAATCATCCTTATTTGAGCTAATAGCATCCTTAAGAGTATCACTAGCCTTTATAGCCATATCAGCACTAGAATTAATCGCAGAATCAACGTTAATAGCATTAACCCACATATCACCCTGCTTATAGAAAATACTCTTATTAACTAAAGAATTATATTCATTCATAAGTTTCATTCTATTTTTTCTACTATTATGAAGCTTTACACCCATAACAGCATCAGTAGTTACCGCAACAGCTGTTCTACCAATTCCAATAAAATTAATATTTAATATAAACTTACTAGAAAAGCTCATCCCAATAGGACTACTAATAGAAGCCTCAAGACAAGAAGCTCCTAAATCAATTGCGGTCATTATAGAGGTAGAAACACTCATCATTCTCACTATAGTTCTATTGTT
The DNA here is from genome assembly GCA_934216145.1 of uncultured Anaeroplasma sp. GTDB lineage: Bacteria > Bacillota_I > Bacilli_A > Acholeplasmatales > Anaeroplasmataceae > Anaeroplasma. The sequence continues at coordinate 1,507 of CAKQBG010000018.1, read as the reverse complement.
AAAAGGAATAGTCTTCTTAATTAAATCCTTATTTAATTCCTTAATACTCTTTATTTTATTATCCTTTATTACCATAATTAATCTTCTAATAAAATAATAGGTTCTAACTAAAATCTCATTCAATAAAACTGGAATACACTTATTACCAAGTTTAATAAGCTTATCATTATAATTCTCAATACCAAGAAAGCTTCCCTTATTTTCCTCTAATATTTCATTCGTAAGCTTAGAAAATTCAGTAATACTATTCTTACTTTGAAATGGCTTAAGACTAGCTAGCTCAGCTAAGTTAGAACTAATATTAGAGGGAACACCTTTAATAGGCGCATTAGGATTTAAGCTAATTGATTTTAGCATTTTTGAATTCCAATCTACTACACCTCTGCTAACACTATCAGTAATAGATGAGCCATTATTAATATTTTCGCTAATACTATTACTTAATAATAGCTTCGCATCATTAGATCCACTATTAATAGAAAAAGAATTCCCAAATAACGCATCAACCATTCCCGAAACGAATCCACAACCAACTGCAACTAAATAATCAGCCATATCAGCATGTGATTCTAATTTATTAATTTTATTATCTAAAATATTAATTTCGCTTTTCAAATCAGTTAATTGCTGATTCAATACTTTATCCTTACTAGGTATAATATCTATTTCAATATTTAAATCAGGATCATTAGCCCTTATACTTAAGGGTTGATTAATATTATCCATGAGAATACCTCCAAATTCAAATTTACCACTATTATAGCAAATATTGATATTTCAATAAAGGAAAATCAAAAATAATTAAAAAAATCCCAGGAAGGGATTCTTATTATTTATTATTCAATTGCTTTTCTTTGCAAATATCTACTCTTTCATTTTCTTTAAGAATAGTGTATATCGCAATAGCCTTATCATATTGCTTTGACATTTCATAGATATAAGCTAGCTTATGTCTAGCATCTCTATCAGAATAAATTATTAAATCATATCTACCAAATCTTAAAAGAGTTCTTTCAAGACCATGGAAATAAGTATTTCTGTAATCCTCATCAATATCCTTATAAGATATTTCCTTAAGTCTGTCCCTAATGAGTTCTTTTTCTCTTGATGCTAATTTCTTATAGCCAAGCTTATCCATTAGGTATTTATATACATCTGTAAAATCATCAATTTCCTTCTTATAAGACTTATTCTCATTTTTTTCTAGCATATGAAAAGCTTCTAAATCCATCTTATAACATAAATCAATAGATTCCTCACTTTGAGTCTTAACTCCTAAAAGCTTAATCATCTCTTCAACTGTCATATAAATCACCCACTTTTTTTCTATTAGTATTATAGCACGTATTTATAAATGTTTCAAATATTATCTTGCAAGCCATCCACCATCAACAGCTAATGTAAAGCCATTAACATAATCTGAAGCCTTACCCATATTTAGGATTTAACACCCCAAAATTTAAAATTAACAAATATTTTCTTCAAATTTAATTACTAAAGTAATTAA
>CAKQBG010000017.1 GCA_934216145.1 uncultured Anaeroplasma sp. | reverse complement strand
TATTAATAGTATTAATCTAGACCAAAAGGAGGTGTGAACATTATAGATTTAAAAAAATCTATTTTTTCACACCTCCTATTTTTTTTTAGCCTTCTTTAATTCTTTATAAAGCTCATCTAGAGCTTCATCAAATCTTTCAACAATAAAATCATTTAAATCTATTAATGCATAAATAGTATTAATAGCCTTAATGATCATTTGTTCTACTCCTTCACCTTCAGCAATAACATAAGGTTCATCATCAATCATCGCAATAATTGTATCTGGTAAATTATTATTATTTTTATCTAAAAAGTATAAATCAAATTCACCACTACCATTACTGTCTACCGCAATAGTATCAATATTACCATTACCTGTAGAATCAATAAATGCTAAATCAGCCTCCTTATCACCATCAAGGTCAATTAGAATCTCATTTTTTGTACTCTTTAAAAGAGAATGACGTAAATTTTTATCTAGCTTTAAAGAAAGCTTTAATTTTTTTAATGTTCGCATATTTATGCCTCCTTTATTTTTATTATAAAGAATTTATCAAATAAAATTAACGACAAATAATTTACATATGTAAAAATATTATATAAATATATCTTTTTATTATTCAACACACTTTAATGATTCAACCATTTTAATTTTATTTATTTTAGGAATAAATAATAAATCTACTAAAATAACAAATAGAATAGTTAATAAAAATGCATACAAGAAATAAATAGGATTAATAATATTAGAGAATGTTAACCCTGGACTTTGTAAATTATAAATAATAAAACTAAAGAATAAAGGTCCCACAATAAAGCCTAATATTACTCCTAGCATACTCATAATAAAAACCTCTCTATAAATATATCCACATACTTCATTTTTTTGATATCCTAATACCTTTAAGGTAGCTAGCTCCTTAAAACGCTCATTAATATTAATATTTGTTAAATTATAAATAACAATAATTGCGAGAGCGCCACTACATAAAATGATAACTAATACTACAAGAGTAAGACTAGATGACATCATATCATAGCTTGTTGACAAAGATGATCTAGCTTCTATAGATTTAACATTATCTAAACTAGATAAATCATTAATTAAGCTATTTTCATTATTAGTATTTATATAACAATAATTAATATCATAGCTATTAGAATTATCAATAATATAAACATAATTTCCAATAGGATTATTCATTATTTTACTAACAATATATTCATTTCCATCAATTATAAAGCTAGAACCAATCTTCAAATTAAAATGCTCTGATAATTGTTTAGAAATAATAATATCATTATCCTTTATATCTAGCTCATCATTATTATATTTAAATATAATAAACTTAGAAATATCATCACTAACAATAACTTTACTAATTTCATATTCCTCAAGTGTATCATTATCTAAATAAACATTATCAATATTAGCATAAGTAATCTCATCTATCTTATCATTATCAATTTCAGTATTAGAAGCTAAAGATACCTTTAAATTATAATTCAGAACATCCTTATATTCACTATTACCAACATTACTAATAACATCACTAATACCAAATGCGCATAATAATAATGCTACACAACCACCTACACCTATTACCATCATAATTAAATTTTTCTTATATCTAAAAATATTTCTAAGCATATTTTTATGTTTAAATTTAATTCTTTTCCAAATAAAAGGTATTTTTTCAAGTAATATTCTCTTACCAGCTCTAGGAGCCTTAGGTAATAATAGCTGACATGGTCTTTCTTTTAATACCTTTAGTGTCACATATAATGAAACTATAAATATAGTTAATACCATTAATAAAAAGGCAAATAAATTAACAGGAATATTAAATATAAAAGAAGGCTCTGGCATTACATATAATGAATTAAATGCTACCTGAATAACATAAGGAATAATAAAAATACCAAGTAATAAACCTAATACTGCTCCTATAATTGAACAAACAAATCCATATAAAATATATTTAATACTAATTTTAGCCTTAGAATAACCTAATGACTTTAATAAACCAATACCACCTCTTTCCTCCTCAACTAATCTAGTTAAGGTTGTAAGAGAAACAAGCGCGGCTATAAAGAAAAAGAATACTGGAAATACTACAACTATCTTATTAACCTTATTAGCATTTTCCTTAAAGCTCTTAAAGCTCATATTACTATTTAAATTTAAAAAATATAGTTCATATCCATTTGTAGAAATAATATTATCAAGTTCATTAGAGGTTAATTCCTCTATTTTATTTTTTACTGTATCACTAGATATAATAGAATCAACCATATCCTCAGGTACATTTTTTTCTACTTCTTTTCTTATTTCTTCTGTTACACTAGCTTTAATAGATATTTCAAGTTCATTTTTTCTTGATTCTAAAATCTCATCCTCTAAATCTTTAATATTATTTTCAAGAATCTTTTCATAAGTTAAATATTTTTTAGAAAATCTATTAATATACTCTAGACTTTTAAATCTAATATATAAATCAGTAATAGTATCAGTATTATTTAAGCTACTATCAATATAGAAAATAAAATCAAGCTTACTACCACCAGTTAAATCATATTCTTTTTCTAAAGAATAAAATTCAGCACTACTAACAATACCAGAAACCTTATATTCATTAGAACCAAATTCAAATGTATCACCTATTTTTATATCAAGATAGCTAGAATTACATTTTAAGGCAACACATTCATTTTTATTACTAGGAAATTTTCCCTCTATTAAAGTCAAATTATTAATATTTGAATTCATAGTTCTAGATATTTCTCTAGCCTTATATTTTTCATCATTATAATAAAGATTATCCTCATTAATATAAAGATATTCAATAATTAAATTATCATCATTAATAATATCCTTTGTATTACTACTAAAGCCAATACTACTTTTAATAACTAAATCCATTAGATTATTATTATCATAATAATTATTAAGAGATTCCTCTAAATCCGATGGAGATGATAATAATCCAACTAATACTCCAACACCTAACGCAACAATCGCGATAACCGCTAAAAACCTACTTAAATTAGCCTTAAAGCCTTTAATAATATACTTAAAATAATGCATATTATCACCACTCTATCTGTTCAATAGGTACAGGCTTTTGATTATATTCTGAAGAAGTTACTGTACCATTCTTAATATGAATTATATGATCTGCCATTTCTGTTAAAGCCTGATTATGAGTAATAACAATTACTGTTTTATTATTCTTCTTACATGTATCATATAACACTCTTAATATTTGCTTACCAGTATTATAATCAAGCGCGCCAGTTGGCTCATCACACAATAGAATTTTTGGGTTTTTCGCAATAGCTCTTGCGATACTAACTCTTTGTTGTTCACCACCTGATAATTGGGATGGAAAATTATTTTTTCTATTTTCAAGCCCAACAGACTTTAAAACCTCTAAAGAATCTAAAGGATTCTTACAAATTTCAGATGAAATTTCAATATTCTCTAAAGCTGTAATAGATGGCATTAAATTATAGAACTGAAACACAAATCCAACATCATTTCTACGATATAAGGTTAATTCACGTTCATTCATTTTAGATAGCTTTTTATCACCTACAGTTATTTCACCACTATCTAATACCTCCATACCACCAAGTAGGTTTAAAACAGTAGTTTTACCAGCTCCAGATGGACCAACAATAACACAGAATTCTCCCTCATTAATAGAAAAAGTTACCTTATCATTTGCTTTTATAACGTTATCACCCATTTTATAATACTTAGATACATTATCAAATTCAACTAATGCCATAATATTCCTCCTTTTTTCTACACTATAATTATAACATCAATTCATTAACAATTGAAATAAAAAATCCAATATTAAGCACCTTAATATTGGATATTTTTTATTGTATTCTTAAAATCATACACTTTAAATATAATTGTTCTTCTGATTGAAGTAAAGCAGGATGATCAGGAGATTGAATTCTAAAATCTAAGAATTGAACCTTTCTTTTAGCATCACTTGCTGCCTCATTTATCATTTGCATAAATAAATCCGGAGTCATATGCTGACTACAGCTAAATGTTAATAAATAACCACCACTTTTAATAATCTTCATAGCAGTCATATTAATTTCCTTATATCCTCTATAAGCCTTCTTAATTGAATCCTTACTCTTAGAAAATGCAGGTGGATCTAATATAATAACATCATATTTATCCTTAATACCATCACTATGTAAATAATCAAAAACATCAACACATTTAGCCTCAAGCTGAGTAAATCCATTCATTTTCGCATTATTAGTAATTTCATTACAAGCTCTTTCAGAAATATCACACGCATCAACATGCTTAGCACCATATTTACAAGCATGTAACGCAAATCCTCCAACATTACTAAAGGCATCAAGTACATATTTATCCTTAGCATATAATCTTAATATATCTCTATTTAGCTTTTGATCAAGAAAATAGCCTGTTTTTTGACCATTTTCAATATCAACGATAAAATGTATTTCATCCTCCTCAACCTCAACTCTAGGGTCAAATTCACCGTATAAAAAGCCTTTAGTCTGCTCTAATCCTTCTTTTTCTCTAACAGGCATGTCGCTTCTTTCATAAATACCCTTACAACCTGTTAGTTCAACTAATATATCAATGATATCCTTCTTAATCATATCCATACCAAGTGACATAAATTGAACTGATAAATAATCTCCATATTTATCAACAACAAGACCAGGCAAGAAATCAGCTTCACTGAATACTAATCTACAAGCATTCCACCCTAAATTTTTTCGATGAGAAATAGCGTATTCTATTCTTTTTTTAAAGAATTCCTTATCAATAATATCATTTTCATTTAATGATAATATTCTAACCATTATTTTTGAATTAGTATTTAAAAAGCCATAGGCAACAAATTTATTATCAGAAGTATATACACTACATACTCTACCATTTTCAATTTCACCTATAAAATTTTTTATTTCATTATTAAAAACCCAGGGATATCCCTTTAAAATATTAATCTCTTCATTCTTATCAAGTATTACCTTAAGCATACAAATCCTCCAACCATAATATCACATATTTACAAGTTATTTTTCCACAAAATTGAAATATTTTAACGTGTTTTTTTTATTACAATTAAATTGTAAAAAATCTAAGAAAGGAGAAGAAAAGATAATATTAAAATCTCCCATAAAAAGCATAACCAATAAATAACCAAATAATTTCATTTTATTAATATTATCTTTTAAAAAAAGCCTTCACTCATCTTTTTTGAATGAAGGCTTTTTTTATTACTTCTTAGGTCTAATAACGTCACATCCACCCATATATGGCTGTAAAGCCTTTGGAATTGAAATAGAACCATCCTCATTATAATTATTTTCAATAAATGCGATTAATCCACGAGGTGAAGCAAGAACTGTATTATTTAAAGTATGAACTAAATAAGTACCATCCTCACCCTTAGTACGAATACCAAGTCTTCTAGCCTGAGCATCACCTAAAGTTGAACAAGAACCAACCTCGAAATACTTCTTTTGTCTTGGAGACCAAGCCTCAACATCACAAGATTTAACCTTTAAATCAGCTAAATCACCAGTACAGCACTCTAATGTTCTAACAGGAACATCTAGGCTTCTAAAGAACTCAACAGTATAGCTCCACATCTTGTTATACCATTCCATACTATCCTCAGGCTTACATAAAACAACCATTTCTTGTTTTTCAAATTGATGAACACGGTAAATTCCTCTTTCCTCAATACCATGAGCACCAACCTCCTTACGGAAGCATGGAGAATAGCTTGTTAAAGTAATAGGAAGCTCAGTTTCCTTTACAATTTGACCTTTAAATCTACCAATCATAGAATGCTCTGATGTACCAATTAGGTATAAATCCTCACCCTCAATTTTATACATCATATTTTCCATTTCAGCAAAGCTCATAACACCCTCAACAACATCACCATGGATCATGAAAGGTGGAATACAATAAGTAAAGCCCTTATTAATCATAAAATCTCTAGCATATGATAGCATAGCTGAATGAACTCTAGCAATATCACCCATTAAATAATAGAAACCATTACCACTTGTTCTACCTGATGCGTCCTTATCTAGACCATTGAATCTAGCAATAATATCAGCATGATATGGAATCTCATATGGTGGTACTACTGGGTCACCAAACTTTTCATTTTCAACATTTTCGCTATCATCCTTACCAACAGGTACAGATGCATCAACGATATTTGGAATTACCATCATTCTCTTTAATAATTCCTTATTTAAGCTTTCAATTTCAGGCTCAATCTCTTGAATTCTCTTATTATTATTAGAAACAGCTTCCTTAATCTTATTAGCCTCTTCAATCTTCTTTTCCTTCATTAAAGCGCCAATTTGCTTACTTAAATCATTTCTTGAAGCTCTTAAGCCTTCAGATTCTTGCTTTAAAGCACGAATCTTCTTATCAAATTCAATAACTTCATCAACATATGGAAGCTTTTCAAATTGATATTTCTTTTTAATATTTTCCTTTACAATTTCAGGATTTTCTCTTACAAATTTAATATCTAGCATATTTCTTCTCCTCTTAAAAAAATAAGTCCTTAGATTTAAAATCTAAGGACGAATAACCGTGGTGCCACCTTAATTCTAGCAAACGCTAGCACTTAATTCTCTTAACGCGAGTAACGATTCCTATCTGGGGTAGATTCATCTAGTACCTCTACTACATCACACCAACCTGTAGCTCTCTTTAAGAAATTAACTAAATTACTAAGTCCCTTCATTTAGGATTACGGCAATATTATATCAAATAAATAGTATTTTGAAAAGTACAAAAATTATATAATTATTGTTTTTTTTCTTCTTCTATTTTCTTATTTTCGCCTTTAATATAAAAATAGCCAATAATAAGTCCAATTATCACAATGACAATAATAATAATTAAATTAACAAACCATAAATGCCATAAAGAATCAAACCATAAGCCGTAAACTAAGCTAGCTATAACAATATATACTAAAACAAGTATTAGATTCTTCCAATTCTTTTTAATATAATCTAAAATCTTTTCCTTCATTAATATCACCCTTTAATAACTAATATTTTAAATAAAAAGACTTGCGAAAACAAGTCTTAATTATTAAATGTAATAATAAAGCTACTTCCCTTACCTAATTCACTTTCAACATTTATACTAGCATTATGTAACCTAGCAATTTCAGCTACAAATGATAATCCAAGTCCTAAGCTATTCTTATTACTACGAGATTTATCAACCTGATAGAATCTCATAAATATTTTATCCAAATCTTCACTACTTATACCAATACCATTATCAGAAATAATAATCTGATTATCTGTTAGGGTTAAGGTTGTAGTACCATTAGGAACACCATACTTACAAGCATTATCTAATAAATTTTGAACCATTTCAATAAATAATGTTTCATTAATTTTCAAATGGACATTAGGCTTAATATTCTTAACAAGTTTAATATTCTTATCACTAACAATAGTCATATCCTCTAATATAGCTGAAGCATTCATATCAACAAGCTCAATATTATCATGATTCTTCATTCTTTGGAATTCTAATAATTCCTTAGTAATATGAATCATTTTATTAGTTTCCTTTAAAATGACATTTAAGCTTTCAACCCTCTCATTTTCATCATTGCACTCAAGTGCGTATTCACATTCACCAAGCATAACTGAAAGTGGTGTACGAAGCTCATGAGAAACATCAGATGTTAATTCTTCCTCAGCCTGGAATAAATCCTTTAAACGTCCAAGCATTTTATTAAAGCTTTTTTCCAAAAGCTTAATATCAGGATCCTTAGAGGTTATTTCAATCTTATTAGAAAAATCATCAGTAGATGTAATCAAATCGACAGATTTAGTTAATTGAGTAATAGGATCTAAAGTCTTTTTAAAAATAAAGAAGCTAGCAATAACAGCTATAATCAATAAAACAGGAATAACAATCGCAGAGGTTATTAATAAAACTGATGATACAGTGATACTATTAGATGTTATACCTCTAACATAAATATTATCTCTAGCATTTAAATCTAAATAATAATCATAATATATAAATTTATTATGATTAATCTCTGTTATTTGACCATTAGAAAAGCTAGATGAAACATATCCCTCAGGTAATTTACCTGCAATAAATGTTCCATCCTCCTTGAATATACCAATATAAACACCATCACTATAATAATTTACATTGGCTGAAATATCAATTACTCCATTTGAATCAACTAAAGAATTAGAAACTTCGATTACTCTTTGTAATAATGATGTTTTTAACGCATCCCTTTGGGAGGCTGTTGAAACATATATCATTAAAAATGAACTAAAAAAAACTAATACTGCTATTAAAATTGTATATATTAATAGCAGCTTCTTTCTAATAGACATAATTATTCCTTAACTACGTAGCCTACTCCTCTAACTGTTTCAATAATAGGAGTTCCATTTTCGATTTTCTTTCTTAAATTTCTAATATGAACATCTATAACATTACTATCATTAAAAGAATCAATACCATATAGGCATTCCTCAATCTTTACTCTAGATAAAACAATATTCTTATTTCTAGCAAATAATAATAAAAGCTCAAATTCCTTATTAGATAAAACAATCTCTTCATCGCCACGCTTAACACTACGTAAAGCCTCATCAATAACTAAATCCTTAAGCTCATATGTAGTTCCCGCAACAATAGTAGGATTTCTTCTTGATAACACTCTTAAACGAGCAAGTAAAACCTGGAAATTAAAAGGCTTAACTAAATAATCATCAGCACCTAAATTCAATCCATTAACAATATCAAGATCTGTATCCTTAGCAGATAAGAATAATACTGGTGTAGTAATTTGTCTCTTTCTTATCTCAGTTAAGCATTCAAAGCCATTCATTTTAGGCATCATTATATCCATAATGATTACATCAAATGTATATTGTTCTAAATAGTCTAAGGCTTCAATTCCATTATAAGCTTGTGATACATGAACATGCTCAAGTCCAAGTCTTTTTCTAATCATGTTGTTTAATTCAATATCATCTTCTACAACTAATACATTCATACTTCTTTCCTCCATTAATCTGAATAATTCATGCTATAAGACAAAATAAGACCAGTATAGCAATTAATTTCTATCCTATATTGAACATCTAATCTATTAAATGTTACAACATAAGCATTGTGAACAATATAATTGTTAAGTCTAATCTCAATAGAATTAACATCCTCTTCAATTAGAAGTGAACCATTCAAGGCTTTAGTTAAAGCCATTTTCTTTGAAATATAACTTTTACTTTTATCTTCTTCACACTTTTTCTCTATTATATCACATTCTTCAACTTTATCATCAATTTTAGTAACAAAAGTGTAATATTGACACAATCCGTATACATAATAGCTCAATTGATCATTTTCATATACCGCATCAATCTCATATGTGAAGTTATCCTGAGTTCTAAATCCAATTGTTCTCTTACTAAGAGTAATAATACTCTTAATACTTTGATACTTCTCTTCATTAACAGCTCCTGTTACTGCATCAAGTGACATAATAAAGAAATTATCATTATTATTACCATATGCTAAATAATATAAGCCACTAGAATCACTTTTTAGCTTTACTGTAATATAAATAGAATCAACAATATCATTAACCTTATTTGTAATATCAGATAAACTCATAATATTCTTAATAGAATAATCAAATCCATTATTACTACCAAATTCTAAGGCCTTTTCACTAAAATATATAGAATCATAATTATTATAAGCCCATGTAGTGAATTTATAATAATTCTTTACATATTTCCTAAATGAAATAACCTCAACATTATAAGCATCTACCTCATAAACATAATAATACTTATCATCCTCAAATTTAGCCTTCCAAACATAATTAGTTCTATTAAGGCTTTGATAACAATAATCATTCTTTAAATTCTTTTTATTAATATCCTCAGTAATAAAGTCTATCAATCCACGATCACTTACAATACCACTTTGACTAAATATCTTTTCTTTAGATTTTAATCTTCTCTCATCCTTTATAATATCTCCAAATAAAGCATTTATTGTAATATTGTAAACATAATTTTCATCAGATAACTGAAAATCATAAACCTTATTACCTCTAAGTCTTCTTTTCATTAAAGAATCAACTGAAATACCAGTATTATTTAAATAATTAGTAACTATAGCTAAAGCTACTTCACTTGATAAGCAAACACTTTGAGTAGTATTATATTCTATTTGAGTTATATGATTCTCTAGCAATTTACCAGTAGAAAGATCAAATGAATATGAATATTTAACACTTGCCGTATATAGTATTACCTCAATAGATGTCGCATTATTAGATGATTCCGTAGAAATATCAACATATAATATCTCTTTTTCCTTTAATTGTGATTTAGCTAAGGCTGCCTGATAAGCATCATTCTTAGCAAATTCATTCTTCTTTATATTATAATCTCTATTAATATTTATCTTTTCTATTGTTTTAGTACTCATATCAACATTATAGAAGCATTCATTTTCTTCTGTAATTAAAGAAACAAGACAAACATTTGTACCCATTTCCTCACATGAAGAATATATTAAATCTGTCTTATCTATTCCACAATCCTTTAATGCGATATCAACTGCAGTACTTGAATTAGGCACCATCAGCTTTGTCGTAACAGAGGTTGATGTTGAAGATAAATCAACACATGATGTTAAAAGAAAACAAAAACAAATTGAAAATGCCTTTAAAAAGCTTATTTTTTTCATTAAACATCACCCCCAAAAAAATTAATTTAAATTATATTAAATGAAAATTAATAAACGATTAAGGATTAACACATTTAAATTTAATATATTAATAATATATCGCATTAAATAAGAAAAAACAACAAAATTTTAAAATATTTCCCAACAAAAACATTATTTTCGATATTTAAATAAATATTATCCAATTACTTTAACTATAAAATACAATAACGCTCTTTATAAACAAAAAATCAATAAGCATTATACCTATTGATTCTTATCTCTTTGAATTAACTCTTATAAAAGAATGAATACATAAGAATAATATTAAAATTAATAATCCTATAGTACTAACAGATGATAATGTAATCATTTTAGAATTCATTTCTCCATTTACTATAATTAATGTATTTTGTAATGATAAAATAGAGACTATTGCATTTATTAAGCTAACAAGCTTTAATTGCTTAAATAATATGTTATTATCATTCTCATATTTTTTTATTTCTATAATAGAAATTGTAATACTATAAAATGTATAAGCTGCCATAGCGATTGAAGGAATAGAGCCTATATTAATTGGCTTTAAGCTTCTAATCATTAAAATGCTTGGGATTATTAAGGCTATATTTAATAATATTCATCCTATGAAAAAGGAATTAATATTTAAGGATGATAAATATAATAGAAGAAATAAAGAATTAAAATTACATTCTAATATTTTATCATTTAAAGGCTTATTAGATTTAGAAAATTATTTAGCAAATTGGGATAAGTTATCACAAGATGAAAAGACTGAATATTCTCATATATTTATTAAAGATTTTGACTTGATGGATAACTTGCCATCAGTAATTGAAAAAACAGGTATTAAAATTGTAAGATTGGAAGTTTTTAATAATGCAGAAACTAAATAGATATATGTTAGGACATTATTTTCTTTCTTATAATAAGCATCGTATTGACAAATACAATAATTTCATTTAATTATAAATACAAAAAGTAGTAATATCTTATAGTATTCCTTAATTATAATATTTTTCAAACTCTAATGATATTACATTTAAAAAGAAATGATTACTATCCCATATATAGCATTATTGTATCTCCTTCTTTAATTTTCTCCCCTTGATTTGGTGATTGAAATATAACTTTATCACCATCACCATAATATATAAAATTATAAAATTGAGTGTTTTTTATTTCTTTTTTTCTTTTTCCTATATAATTATCTACCTTATATGTTGGTGTATCTAAATACCATCTTAAATTCTTTTCTATTTGGTTCTCATAATCTCTTTTTACACCTAGATATGATAAAGATTGTTCCATTATCTGTCCAACAAGTGGGGATGCAACAACACCACCATATTGAGTACAATTATTAGGCTTATCAATTGCTAAATAGCATAGAATCTCAGGATCATTCATTGGAGCCATTCCTAAAAAAGATAATATATAATGTCCACTTTCATATCCACCATTAGCTGAAATAACCTGAGCTGTTCCTGTTTTCCCACCAACTCTATATCCCTCAATAAAGGCATTTCTTCCTGATCCTTTTGATACTACACATTCTAATGCATATCTCATAATACTTGATGTTTTATCTGATAATATTTTTCTTTTAATTGTGGTTTTATTCTCAAAAACAGTATCTCCTAAATAGGTTTCAATTTGCTTTAAAATATATGGTTTTAACAAATTACCATTATTTACTGCTGCAATACTAGCCATAGCTAATTCAATTGGAGTATACGCACTAGATTGACCAAACCCTTGGGTTGCAAGCTCAACAGGTCCACAATTTTCTTTTTTTACTATAATAGATTTACCTTCACCACTTAAATCTATTCCTGTTTTTTCAGTCATACCAAATTTCTCTAAATATTCATAAAATTTATCTACTCCAACTCTTCTAGCTAGCTCCATAAAACAAACATTACAGGAATTTTCTATTCCCTCTAAAAAAGTTTGACTTCCATGACCTCCGCTTTTCCAGCATCTAATTTTTCTATCCCCAACTATACTACTACCACCACAAAATATTCTATCATTTATATTAAATACATTTTCTTCTAATGCCATAGAATATGTTAATATTTTAAAGGTAGATCCTAATTCAAATTGATAAAAAATAGGTAATATTCTATTATAAATACTACTATCATAATCCTGATAATTACTAGGATCAAAACTTGGATATGAACTCATCGCAAGAATTTCTCCTGTTTTAGAACTAACCATTAATCCCATTATCTGATTAGGAGAATATAAACTATTACATTTATCAATAATATTATCCATTATTTGTTGTAGCTTAATATCAATAGTTAAAAAAATATTCATACCAGGAGATGTACTCTTATAGCTTGATATTGTATCATGCATAAGATTTCCTTTCGCATCAGTATAAATAGATAACGCTCCATTTTGTCCCTTTAAATAATCATTATATTGATATTCAATACCAGATAATCCATCATTATCAATTCCACAAAAGCCTAATACAGATGCTAAAGAAGAACCATATGGATAGCTTCTTTTAGAATCTAATGAAATATATATTCCATCAATATTTTTATTAGCTATTTCTAAAGCCTTACTATAGCTTATTTTTCTTCCTTCAGGCTTAATAATTTCCATAGAATTATTTTTATTTAGATGCTTTAAAATACTACTACTATCTACCTCTAAAATACTACCTAGCTCTTTTGCTGCAAACTCCTTATTCTTAATCTGCTTATTAATAGATACAATTGTATAACAAGCCTCATTTCCAACTATAACCTCTCCATTTCGATCATAAATAATACCTCTAGGAGCATATAATGGTACATCTCTACTCCATAAATCATAAGCCTTTAAATCTATTTTATTTGACGAAACAAAGGTTATATATCCAAGCTTGATCATTATTAAAACAAATAAAAATATTAATAATCCAATGCATATATTAATTCTTTTTCTAATTAAAGCTTTATCCATTTTATTCACCAATAAATTATATTTTATTAATAAATAAATATAACAAAAAAGTAATCCATTAGCACTTTATAATAAGCTTTTTGATTACTTTTAAAAATCAAAATAATTCTATTTTATTTATTATTTAAATTACAAAATCATTATCTTATTTTTTTAAAACTACTATTTTATTAGAGAAATTTCTAATAAATGGGATTTTATTAAATATTTTATATATAGAAAAAAATTCCTTCATACCAAGAGTAAGGCTATATTCAGAATCAAAAGAAAAGTCATCTATTAATGAAGCTAGCTTCTTACCATTTTTAATACCAAATTTAAATTTAGCGTTTGAAGCATCTATAGATTTTTCCTTAAAATGCTTTACAACTAATGGATTCATAATCTCAATAAATACCGTTACGTGAAGAAATGTATTTGAAATAATAGAAAATATTTTCTTTACATCATTAGCTGTTAGATACATAGATAATCCTTCAATAATTACAAGTGTAGGAACATCTTTTTCTTTTATTTCATTAGACCAATCATCCATTGCAGATGAACTAATTTGAGATATAATACCATTTTCAGGTAATAGCTTTTCTCTAACACTAATTGTTTCAGGTAAATCTAAATTATACCAATGACAATAATTACTCATTCTATAACATCTAGTATCTAGTCCACACGCAATATTTACTACAATTCCATTATTATTTTTTAATAACCAATTCTTTGTAAGCTTATCTAAAACAATAGTTCTAGCAACAACGCCATCATGCATTGGCTTATCCTTTGAAGCTAAAGAAAAATCATAATCTAAATTATCTATTATTTCTATAGCCTTTTCATCAAAAATTGCCTTTCTATTTTTACTTTCATTAGCTCTAGCATAAATAGTTTGAAGCATTGTTTCAGGAACACCTGTTAATTTTATTTTTTCAGCCATATTTGCCCCCTATAGTTAGACATAACTAACAACATTATATCCCAATATATTAAATTAGTAAATATTTCTCAAATAACAAAAGGATGTAAAAATAGATTACTATCTCCACATCACTTAATTATTCAATTATTTTCATATAAACAAGGTAAGCATTAAAAATGGAACGGTATGCCCTTTCGAACACCAGTTATAGTATTTACAGTATTAAATAAAATGAAAAAATCCTCAACGAAACGTTGGGGATAATTTTTTCTACAACACGAAAAAGCCTAAATTAGGCTATTTTTTAGAGCCTAAATTATTTCAAAATTATATTATTCTACAACTTCATAATTCTATTTTTGATATTTTCTTTAGAAAAATCATAATCCTTCAAATGTTCTAATTGTAACCAATCATCACTTACAAAAAATTTATTTATTAACAACATATTCTTATATTTAGTAATAATAGATTCTAAGTTGTTAGCATTATGATTACTTTTTATTCTTTTTTTTATTAAATTTAGTTCTTCCAAAAATAATAATTTAGTATATGTATCATAATCTTCATTCAACAAATTAATAAGCGTTTGAATAACCTTATTTTCAAACTTACCAATAAAAACTAATTGATTAACTAAACAAACAACATTAATCACCTTTTTTTCTTTAAAGATTTTATCAATCAAATCATTTACTATCAGTTCATACCATTCATCTTCTTTTTCCTGAGAAATATTAAGTTTTTTATATGTCAAGTAATCTCCCATCTCAATCATTTGAGTAAAATCACCATTGTGTTTAAAAAATAGTAACTCACCTTTTTTTAAATTTTCTTCGCTAATCTTACGCTTAAAAAACATAAACATCCCCCTTTAAATAAGAAACAATGCTACACCTGTAGAAGTAATATATGATACCTCTTTAAATAAATAGCCGAAAATATAATCATTTGTTATTACAAATTCTTTTCCTAATACTATTTGTTGTTTTAAGAATACTTTATTAATTTTTCACATTCCCTTTTCTCCTACACCATTCATTCTCAAAACCTCGTTTCATCTGCTTTGAGAAGCACTGAAATATATTGAACCTCTTTGTTTCGCCATTGCATCATAAGAATATGGGGAATTATTAATATGCTTACCTATTACAACCTCATTATTTGTTCCAACATTTGTAAACTCTAACGCTCTTGCATTATACCAACCATTTGCTCCGGAAATACCACCTGCTATCGCACCGATTACAGCTCCCGCAAATGCGCCTATTCCTAATCCAAGTAATGCACCATTTCCTACACCTGACCAGAAATCACCACCAGTTGCTAAAGCATGAATACCGCCAATAACAGCACCTAATAACCAATCCCACCAAGCATTACCATTATAATCCACTCTAACTACTGGATTATTTCCACAATACGCAAATAAATTTAATCCATTAATATTCTCTGGATCTAAATATTCTATAGAATCCATATTAATGAATCTATGAGTTTGTGGATCATAATATCTAGATTGTAGATAATATAAATTAGTTTCATTATCATAATAATAGCCTAATATAAACAAATGAATATCAAAATCATTATTATTAAAAGTTATATTACTCCTCTTCCCTTAATTCCTTAATTAAAGCCTCATTCTCATCTAAATGATAGGAAAGCATCGGATCTACATTTATTCCCTTTCTTCTTTTTGAATAATTATCTACTATTTCTTTTATTTTAGGTGATAATAATATTATTGCGAGCAAATTAGGAACTGCCATTAATACATTAAACATATCACTTAAATTCCATATTAAATCTATACCTTGAGTTGCACCAAGCATAACTAATAAAACATAACAGATTTTATAGGGTAAAATAGCTTTTTTACCAAATAAATATTCTATTCCCTTTTCTCCATAAAAAGACCAAGATAATACAGTAGTAAACGCAAATAATGGCAATATTACTGAAAAGCAAAGCTTACCAAAAATTCCTAAATTTGTTTCAAAAGCCCATAGAGCCATAGGAGCTCCCATAAAAATATTACCTGAAATATAATTATCATAAGCTCCAGTAGAAAGAAATACTAAAGCCATAAGCGTACAAATAATAAATGTATCGAGAAAAACCTCAAAAATCCCCCATAATCCCTGTTTAACAGGCTCTTTAACATCAGATGCACAATGAGCCATAACAGAGCTTCCAAGACCAGCCTCATTAGAAAATACACCACGAGCTACACCATAACGCATACCTCTCATTATTCCATATCCCATAACACCAGAACCAAATGATTGTAAACTAAAAGCATTTTTAAAAATTAAACCAAATGAATAACCAATTCTATTATAATTCCTACCAATTATAATTATACCTAAAATCATAAATGCTAAAGCCATAATTGGCACAATATAAGAAGCAACCTTACTTATTCTTTTAATACCACCAACAATAACTAATCCTACTATTACCGCAATAACAAGTCCAGTAATCCATAAAGGAATATTGAATGATGATAGCATTGTAGAAGAAATACTATTAACCTGAGCCATATTATAGCCAATTGCAGCTAAAACACAAAATGCAGCAAACATCATAGCGAGCCACTTCAAACCCAAACCATGAGTAATATAATACATAGCTCCTCCACGATATTCTCCCTTTTCATTCTTTTCTCTATAATAAATACCTAATACATTTTCACAAAAATTAGTAATCATACCAAAAAAGGCACTAAACCACATCCAAAAGATTGCACCAGGTCCACCAAGACAAATTGCTGTAGAAACACCAACAATATTTCCAGTACCAACTGTTCCTGCAATTGCAGCGGAAAAAGCTTGAAATTGAGAAACAGCTCCATGCTTCTTTTTAGTTTTCTTTTTAAATGATTTGAAAACAGGAACTAATGTTTCATTAACACTTTGTCCAAAATAGGTAACCTGTAAAAATTTCAATTTGAATGACATAAAAATTCCAGTACCTAATATTAAAATCATCATTAATGGAGATAAAATATTACCATTAATAAAATCAATTACATTAGAAATATCATCAACTATAGTATAAGACATTACTCTTCTCCCTAAATACAAATATAATACCATCATATCAAAATTTTATGCAATACACAAGAAAAATATTAAACAAAATACAATTAAGGATATAGTTAATAAAATTTATTGTAAAATCATATGTCTATTAATAAAATAAAGGAGGTGTGAAAAAATATTTTTTCACACCTCTCATTTTTTCATTATATTTTATTACTATATTTACAATTAGACTCATTTTTTATAGAAAAAATTTCTATAAAAACATTTATTCATCTATTTTCTTTTACAGAATTCCTTATCCTTACAGCAGGAGCATTTTCCTTTATTTTTTACTGCTATAAAAATAGCTAATAAAACAATTATAATAATTACTATTAAAATAATCCATGAAGCTAAATTCATCATCACATTACACCTACAATATGAAATACTAAGCTAAATACTCCTGATACCATCCAAGCAACAACAAATTGAAATACTGCTATAAATAGCATATTTTTTAATCCTAATTCTCTTTTAATAGAAGAAAGTGCGGCAACACACGGAGTATATAATAAACAAAAAACTAATAAACAAATTACACTATAGCCTGATAAAAAGCTTAATATTGCATCTTCACTACCAAACAATACCATAAGTGTAGAAACAACTCCTTCTTTAGCTAATATACCTGAAATAATACCCGTAGTAATTCTATAATCTCCAAAGCCAAATGGAGTAAATATTGGACTAATCGCTCCGGCAATGCTTGATAGCATACTAGAATTAGAATCACTAACAAATTCAAATTTAAAGCTAAATGATTGTAAAAACCAAATAATAATTGTTGCTACTAAAATAATCCCAAAGGCTCTCTTTAAAAAATCCTGAACCTTTTCCCATAATAACTGAAAAACACTCTTCATAGTTGGCATTCTATAATTAGGAAGCTCCATAACAAAGGGAATTGCTTCTCCCTTATAAAAGAACTTTTTAGCTATAAATGCTACTAAAATACCTATTAATATACCTAACACATATAATCCAACCATCACAAGCCAAGCATAATTCTTAAAGAATAATTGAGCTAAAAAGCTATAAATAGGAAGCTTTGCTGAACATGACATAAATGGTGTAAGCATTATAGTCATCTTTCTATCTCTTTCAGAGGATAAAGTTCTAGTAGACATAACACCAGGTACTGTACATCCAAAGCCCATTAATAATGGAACAATTGATTTTCCTGATAAACCAATACGTCTTAATAGCTTATCCATAACAAAGGCTACACGAGCCATATAGCCTGAATCCTCTAAAAATGATAAAAAGAAAAACAATACTACTATAATAGGCATAAATGATATAACACTACCAATACCATTAAAAATACCATCTATAACCAAAGAATGAATAATAGGATTAACATCTAAAGATGTAAACCAATTATCCAATAACATTGTTAAAGAATCAATTCCAAAGGCTAATAAATCCTGAAGATATTTACCAATAACATTAAATGTTAAAAAGAATATTAAGCCTAATATTAAAATAAATACAGGAATAGCCGTATATTTTCCAGTTAATATTTTATCAAGCTTTTTACTTCTAATATGTTCCTTAGATTCATGTGGCTTAATAACACACTCATCACAAATTTTTTTAATATAGCTATATCTCATATCAGCTATTGCAGCACTTCTATCAAGACCTCTTTCAGCTTCCATTTGTAAAACAATATGTTCAATCATTTCAAGCTCATTAGGTGATAACCTTAAACTATCTATAACAAGCTCATCACCTTCTATTACCTTTGTTGCGGCAAACCTTAATGGGATTTTAGCCTTTAAAGCATGATCCTGAATCAAATACATAATACCATGAATAGCTCTATGTACAGCACCATTATGATCATCTTCATTACAAAAATCTATAACACTAGGCTTTTCTTGATAATAAGCAACATGAATAGAATGCTCTATTAGCTCGTCAACTCCTTCATTTTTCTTAGCTGATATTGGCACAACCGGAATTCCTAATAATTCTTCCATTCTATTAATATTGATATAACCACCATTACCAGTTAATTCATCCATCATATTTAACGCAAGGGTAATAGGAATATCTAGTTCCATTAATTGAAGCGTTAAATATAAATTTCTTTCAATGTTAGTAGAATCTACAATATTAATTAATCCCTCTGGATTCTCATCTAAAATAAATTTTCTTGAAACAATTTCTTCATCACTATAAGGAGATAATGAATAAATACCCGGTAAATCTGTAACAATTGTATTATCATGATCCCTAATTTTACCATCCTTCTTATCAACAGTAACGCCAGGAAAATTTCCTACATGCTGATTAGAACCTGTTAGTTGATTAAACAATGTTGTTTTACCACAATTTTGATTACCAACAAGTGCGAACTTTAATACTTGATTCTTTGGTAAGGGATTTTCCTTACTATGATCATGATATCTTCCACCTTCACCTAATCCCGGATGAGATAATACCTTATTTTCATTTAGCTTTTCCTTTTTTTCTTCTAAAATAAAAGGCTTTGTAATACCTATTTTTTTCGCATCATCTAGCCTTAATGTTAATTCATATCCATGAATTCTTAACTCCATAGGATCTCCCATTGGGGCAAGCTTTTCTAAAGTTACTAAAGCTCCTGGAATTAAACCCATATCTAAAAAATGTTGTCTTAATGAACCATCTCCACCAACAAAGGAAATATTAGCAGAATAACCAATAGATAATTCATTTAATTTAATATCATCCACAATAATCACCCTAGATAATTATAAAGCATAAATATAAAAATAAAAATATCAAAAAAAAGGATTAGCCTAGACTAATCCTAATTACTATGTTTATTCTTCTTTTTTCTTAATATTAGCTCTCATTGCATTAAGTATCGCTATTACCGCAACACCTACATCTCCAAATACCGCAATCCACATATTAGTAATACCTAAAGCAGATAATATCAATATAATTATTTTAATAGCTAAAGCGAAAATAATATTTTCATATACAATCATCATTGTCTTTTTAGCTATTCTCTTAGCTACGCCAATACTTCTTAAATCATCATGCATTAAAACAATATCAGAAGCCTCAATAGCGGCATCACTACCAACTCCACCCATAGCTATACCAATATCTGATTTCATTAAAACTGGGGCATCATTTATACCATCACCAACGAAGCATAATACATCTTCTTGATTCTTACTATTAAGAAGCTTATCAACCTCTTCAACCTTATTTTGAGGCAATAAGGAAGACTTATATTCAGTTAAATTAAGCTCATTTGCGACACTAGCAGCTATCTTATCATTATCTCCTGTTAGCATAATAGTTTTAGCATTAATAGAATTTAAATAAGAAATAGTTTCCTTTGCTTCAGGCTTTATTTCATCAGAAATAACAATATATCCTAAAAAGCTATTATCAACTGAAACATAAACAACTGTACCAATTCCATTATATTTTACAAATGGAATATTAAACATATCCATAAGCTTACTATTTCCACAAAGAATAGTCTTTTCTCCACTTGCTTTAATACCCTTTCCAGCAATATCCTCTATACTATAGCTAGATTTAATATCCTTACCATAGGCTTTTTTAATAGATACTGCAATTGGATGATTAGACATTCCTTCAGCTATTGCGGCATAATATAAAATATCATCTTTTTCCTCACTTGGATAAACTTCTTCAACTGCAAAATTACCCTTAGTTAAAGTACCAGTCTTATCAAAAACAAATATATTAGCCTTATCAAATTTCTCTAAATAGGCAGAACCCTTAACTAAAATTCCATAATTAGATGCTCCACCAATACCTGCAAAAAATGATAATGGAACTGAAATAACTAAAGCACAAGGACAAGAAACTACTAAAAAGCTTAAAGCACGATAAATCCAATTAGACCAAGTATTCCAATCACTACTAAATAAACCTGTAAATAAAGGAGGTAATACTGCAAGTGCTAAAGCTAAAATTACAACAATAGGTGTATAAATTCTAGAAAACTTAGTAATAAAATTCTCAGATTTAGATTTTTGAGCTGAAGCATTTTCAACTAAATCTAAAATCTTAGCTACAGTAGAATTACTAAATTCCTTCAATACCTTTATTTCAATTGTACCATTTAAATTAACACATCCAGAAATAACATTATCTCCAAGCTTTACCTCCTGTGGCAATGATTCACCAGTCAAAGCCTTTGTATCAAGAGAAGCATTACCAAAAACAATCTCTCCATCTAGAGGAATTCTCTCACCTGGCTTAACTAAAATAATATCACCAATATTACACATCTCAGGATCAACAGTCTCATAACTACCATCATCCTTCTTTAAATTAGCATAATCTGGTCTAATATCCATTAAAGTTGAAATAGACTTTCTAGACTTACCAACCGCATACCCCTGGAACCATTCTCCAACCTGGTAAAACAACAATACCGCACAAGCCTCATCAAATCCCTCAGGCTTATGTTCTACAATGCCAGTATAAATTCCTAAGCCAAAGGCACCAAGTGTTGCAATACACATCAAAAAATTCTCATCAAAAACCTGACCATGACTAATATTAATAACAGCCTTCTTTAATACATCATGACCAATATAAATATAAATCATAAAGAATACTCCAAATGATAAAAGCCATCCATAATTCTCATTAGGAATAAGTGAAGCTATACCATTAGGAAATTTATCCCCAAACGCATTAGTTAATACTAAATTCACTATCATTACAATAATAAACATAACTAAGGCAATAATAATTCTTTTCAAATTCTTCTTTTGCTTTTTTGTCATATTCTCGCATCCTTTTTTATACTATTATATACAAAAATAATAGCCTTATTTATTACTACTATAATAGTAACATCAGTTAAACAATTTGTCAACTGTTCAATTAACTTATTTTATAATTTTATATAAAAGCTATTATTATCCCTCATAAAAATTTTATTTTCTATTTCATTATTTATTCTAATAATAAGAAAAAAAGAAATGACAAAAAGCCATTCCTAATTTTCATTTTTATAAAAATCTATTATTTCCTTTTTCATTAAATAACCACTATTAATAACCTTTTTATTAGTCCAATGAGGAGGCATCAGCATTTGATAAGCACTATATGTAAATCTTTCATCCATAAGTATTGCAACACCTCTATCAGTATTACTTCTAATAACTCTACCTACCGCTTGAATAACCTTAGTAAAGCCAGGATAAATATAAGCATATTCAAATCCCTTTTGATATTCAAGATCAAAATAATCCTTAACTATATTATTCT
Organism: uncultured Anaeroplasma sp.; assembly: GCA_934216145.1. Taxonomy (GTDB): domain Bacteria; phylum Bacillota_I; class Bacilli_A; order Acholeplasmatales; family Anaeroplasmataceae; genus Anaeroplasma. Next base: position 11,760 of record CAKQBG010000017.1, on the reverse strand, counting down.
CATCACAAAATAATGGTAATCCAACCCCAACAATAATAACTCCATTTAAAGCATCTCCAATAAAATCAATACCCTCAGAAAATACTCCTCCCATAACAAAGAATCCTACCTTATTATTAGTTGTAGTTTTAAATTTATTAATAATTTCATTACGCTCTAAATCAGTAATACCACTCTTTTGAACAATCATTTCATAATTAGGCTCAACTATTCTATCAACAATCATATTTAAATACTGATATGAAGGGAAAAAAACAATATAATTACCACTATGACTAGATGTCAAATTTTCAATTGCTTCAATAATACTATCAATAGATTCTTCTCTTTTCTTATATTTAGTAGAAATTTGATTATTAATAATAATATCTAAATTATTAGTATTAAAGGGGGAAGGTAATTCTATATAATGCCCCTCTCCATGCGTTAACATATTACAATGATATTCAATCGGATATAACGTAGCTGAAAAAAATACAATACCATTAATACTATTATTAATAGTATCTAATAAATAAAGACTTGCATCTATACAATAATATTGAATAGTTAAAACATCATTATTCTTCTTAGCTAATAAACGATGAGTAGTACTAAAATATTCAGCACATCTTAAAAAATCTAAAAGTTTAAAATAAACCTCTAAAATCTCATCTTTCCTATTAATCCTTTTATTCTCATCTAAAATTTGATCACACTTTAAAATAATATTCTTAATAGCTACCTCTAAATTACTATCCTGCTTAGTATCACAATAAAGAGCCTTATCAGCTAATAAATCATAATACTTTTCAATCTCCTCAATAGCCTTATTACAATCATTTCTAACTGAAGGAGTAAATCCCGTTAATAAACCTCTTAACACTCTAATATCAACATTAGTAATATCTGAAGAATACATCTCTTTACTTCTTTGAATTAAATTATGTGCTTCATCTACTAATACCTTTGGATGATAAGTATCATCCTCAAAATATCTAACCAAATGAGCTTTAGGATCAAATACATAATTATAATCAGCTATAACAATATCACAAAAATAAGATAAATATAAACTAAATTCAAAAGCACATATTTTAAATTTATTAGAAACATCAGTAATAACCTCAGAATCAAATGTATCCTCATGAGTAAATATTTCAAGTGTTGCTTCCTTTAATCTATCAAAAAAACCAATCGCAAAAGGACATTCATCAGGATTACAATTCTTAAGCTTACTATTACAAATCTTTCTTTTAGCAGTAATATCAATAGTTTTAATTCTTAATCCCTCATTACTTAGCCTTTTAATCGCGTCTAATGGGGCATTTTTGCCACTTCCCTTGGCAGTTAAATAAAATAACTTATCCATTGGTTTAAGGGCCTTTAAAGCCGAAAATAAAGCGGCCATAGTCTTACCAATTCCCGTAGGCGCAATTGCATATAATATTTCATTATTAGATAATGCTTTAAAGCAGGATTTCATTAAATCTCTTTGACCTGGTCTTTCACTAGGAAAAGGAAATTTAATTTCACGTAAAGAAACAACCTTTCTTTCTTCACTTTCTTCCATTATATTAAGCCAATTAATATATTCATCTAAAACCTTGAATGTAAAATCTTCAAGTTCTTCTAAAGAAAAATTAAAATCAAAGGATTTAGTTTCATAATCAATAATACTGATATAGGTTAATCTAGAGTGAATAACACTCATATTATTTTGTAATGCATATAAATAAGAATAAATCTTTAATTGAGCTAAATGTTCTTTGTGATAATCAATATTTATTTCATCTAATTCAATTGAAGTAGATTTAATCTCTTCAATAACAATAGAGGAATGTTCCTTTAATACACCATCAATAAAGCCATGAAGTAAATATTCTATATTATTAATACTAATCTTTTCTTTAATATAAACCTCACTTAAAGAATTTGAATTATATTGAGATTGTAAAAAATCATGAGCCTTTTTACCCGCCTCTAAATCATGATTAGAAAAAAACTCAGTAGTAAGATTACCACTTTGACAAACAAAATAAGCAAGCTCTCTAACTGCGATAGTATTTTCCTTCATAGAATCACTCCATTCACACAATAAATAATATTATCATTTATTATTATAAAATTCAAGAAAAGGGATTTGAAAACAATTCTCTGAACTAGGTTTTAAAGTAGATGGTCCAAAGTTAAAAAAATTAAATAACTAAAGGTAATAAGTTAAGATTATCATAATTTCCAAATTAATTTGTGGTTATACCTTTTTTGCCTTATCAAACTTTAGAAATTAGGATTATTTATAATTTTTTTGAATTTATTAAGTGAAAATTGTAATCGTTTTGACTTTAAGATTGATGAAAAAGATATAGAGTATTTAAACAATAAATATCCTTATTCTTAATATAAAAACATTGTAATGGATATTAAATTTTGTATCAAGAAATATGGTATCTATTTGAATGTCGAAATGCAAAACGGACAAGTAACATATGGAATTGAGGAAAGAATTGTATATTATCATTCAGCATTAGTATCTAAATCTTTAGATATTGGTGATATAAATGGTTCTATACGAAATATTTAAATATAGTTATTCAATTAAAATGACAAAAAATTAATCGATTAATTAGATTAGTAAATATGTATTAACTAATCAATATTCAAAAAGAGTAATTAGAACAATAACCATTAATATATTTTTCTTATTCTTGAAAAATATTCATAAGTCTATAATTGAATTTAAAACTCCTTATGTAAAGGAGGCTTTAGAAATGCTTAGAGAATTTAATAAGGGAAGATAAGCTTAGCTATACTATTGATTCAATAGAAGATCAAATTAAATTACAATTCTCAAATTTATTGTAAAGAGCAAAAAAAGGCCGTCAAGAAGGACGTCTTGAAGAAAAAAACATAATGGTAAAAGCAATGTATGAAAAAGGTATTTTTTTAGAAATCATTTCAAAAACTTCTAGATTAAGTATTAATAGGATAGAAAAAATATTGAACAATAATTAATCCATTCGCATTAAAGGTACATATTACTTTTAATGCGTTTTTTTTATAATATTCATTTATCTCTAATCTTTTCTACATGATAAATTATTATAAATAATAGCTTCATAAAAAATAAGTAGTGTTTTTACATCACTACTTATTCTAAAAAGCTATATATCTATCTATTCACTAACAAGCTTTAAAAATTCATCCTTAGGTAAAGGACGTGCATAATAGAAGCCCTGAATAATATCACATTTATTATCCTTTAAGAAATTTACCACTTCAAGCTCCTCAATTCCTTCAGCTACTACCTTTTTATTTAATTTATGAGCTAAATCAATCAAAGTTTTAACAACCTGCTTACTACTATCAGTAAAACCATTCTTACCATAAAAGAAGCTTCTATCTAGCTTTATTATATCAAAATCATAATTTGTAAGCATTGATAATGATGAATAACCAGTACCAAAATCATCTATTGAGCATGTACAACCCATTTGATGAATTTGATTAACAATATCAACTAATATATTCTCATTTTCAAATACAGCAGATTCAGTAATTTCAAATTCAATTAAATTATAAGGAATATCATATTTATCAATAATTTCTTTATAATTAGATAAGAAATCTTTATTAATAAAATGCTTTCTTGAAACATTAATACTAGCAGCAATAGGCTTTTTACCATTATCAATAGCTCTTCTAATATCACAACAAACATTTTCAAAAATATATAAATCTAATTGAGTAATAAAGCCATTTCTTTCAAATAAAGGAATAAACTTACCAGGTGAAATTAATGTACCATCAGTATCCTTCCATCTAACTAAAGCCTCACATGAGCACCATGTCTCATTTTGAATATTTCTCTTTCCCTGATAATAAACAATAAAATTATGATTTCTCATAGCTGAATCAGCTTTTTGTTCTAAGGTATTCAATGTAACCTCATTAACATACATAGAATTTTCAAAAAAGCCAATTGGAGTTAAAGCATAATTATCCTTAATAGATAATAACGCAACTCTTGCCATATTAGAAGAAAAAGCAACATCATATATTTTCTTATTAGGATTAAAAACACCATAAACATTATATAAAGTAATATTATATTCTTTAAAAATCTTCTTCTTAACCTCATCATACATAGCTAAAAGCCTATTTTCTAAATCATTGTTATGGATAAATAAAATAAATCTATCGGCATATACTCTAGCAATTAGCTCATCCTTAGCTAATTTACTTAAATAATAATCATGAACACTTTTAAGTAAATCATCACCTTTTTGCTTACCTATTTGTTCATTAATATATTTAAATTTAATAGTATCTGTTAAAACAACAGCATAATCAGAAGAGGTTTTACTTAACGTTTTAGCATCAATAATAAATCTATTATAATTCAAGCCTTCAGTAACATCATCAATATATGTATTTCTTGTAATTTTAATCTTAATAGAAAAGAAAATAGCCATTGAAACAATTACTGCAATTAAAACAACAAACCCTAAAACTGAATATGATTTAACAATCAAATTAAAAGCTTCAGTTGTTGATTTATTAATTTCTGAAACAGGAATTGTAATAATAATATGCCAATTTAAATTATTATCAAAAGCATCATTAAAGAAATCAAAATATAAGAATGTATCAACTCCACAAAGGTTAACATCAATAGTTTTGCTTTCCTTATTCTGGAATACTTCCTTTACAGGATAATATAAATCATCACCTAAGGCATATCTTAATGATGTTAAAAGATTCTTCTTTTCAAATTCCTGATTACCTGATTTAGAAACAAAATTACCATCGTTATCTGTTATCGCAACAGTAGATGTACCATTAAACGCAGTAGCTACTAAATAATTCTTAAACTCATCAACTGATACAATTCCTACAATTGAAGAAATAGTATCACTATATTTACCATCTAAATATGGAATAGCAAAAACCATCTTTTCACCATATTTATTAAAATAAATATTTTCAATATATGATTTCTTATTAATAATAACCTCTATTGCTATTTTTTCCTGAGCAATATTATAATTTTTATCCTTAAATATAATATCACCTGAAGGTAATAAAAATCCAACATCCTCAAATAATAATTGTTCTCCTATCTTTTCTAATACTGATTTATAATCTTCTTGATTTAAATCAGTATTATCAATAATTTGAATAACAATATTTAATTGAGAAAGACAAGACTCAATACTCTTATCAACATTAGTTTCAATCTGTTCAGATATCATACTCATTGTATTATTAGCTTCATTAAAATTAATTGAAGAAATTCTATTACCAAATGATAAACTAGCTAAAATTAATACACCTAAGAATAAAATAAAAGCTAAAGAACAAGAAATAAACATTAAATTCTTTGTATGTCTTATTTCCTCATCAAAAAGTCTAAATGTTATCTTATTTCTATTTCTAATACCTAATTTATTATTAGAATATAAAATATTATCATCTAAATATGCACTCTTCTTACCAGACTTTTTAGCCTTATATAAGGCTATATCAGCCTGTTCAAATAAATACTCAAAGCTAAAAATCTCTCCATTAGTTTTAGAAAAGCCTAAACAAGCGGTAACTATATTCTTTTTATCATTATTCTGTTTATAGCTAATAGCTAATATTTTCTTAGATATATCAGTAAGCTGTTCAAATGTAGGATTTTCAATGAATAAAATAAATTCATCTCCACCATATCTACCTAATAAAACATTACCTACTGATTCTTTAATCTCATTAGCAAAAGATTTTAAAACTTTATCTCCAGCTAAATGACCATATTTATCATTAATATTCTTAAAATTATTTAAATCAATAATACCTAATGCATAGCTTAAAGCTCTATGATTCTTTAATCTAGATTCTATTTCCTTTGTTAAATAGCTTCTATTATATATACCAGTTAAAAAATCAATATTAATATCCTTATTAATTACCTCATTAACTACAACATATACAGCACAATTAACAATATTCTTATCAAAAGAAGTAATATCAAATATATAATCATTCTTATCATTAGAATGGAAATGAATGGTTTTACATTTATTTAGTGATTCTAATACAATATTAGAATCATATTTTTCAATAACATTAATATTATTTAAAGCTTTATTAAAAAAAGCATTATAATCTAAATTAATATATTCTTTTTCACTACATTGGATTATTTTTAAATCATTTAAATTAAGTGAAAAATAAATTATCATATTATTTATTGCCATATAAAACCACTTTTTTCCTTTCTATTATTTTTTATAATTGACCTGCTAAAGTATAATAATTATTATAAGCTTCATCGTCATTTAAAACATAAAATACTTCATTAAATCCATTATCATGGTTATAACTATTAAAAATTGGATTAATCTCACCCTCAATTATTTTAAATACCTCATCATAATTTGAGATAGATAAAACTATATCCTTTAGGCTAGCAATTTTATTAATAACTTCCATCGCCATAAAATAGCCAGATTCTCCAATAGCTGAAATAAAGCTTGAATATTCATCATAAACCTTAAGTGCATTAGAAATACTAAAATCACTTGCTGTAACATCACGAATTGAAGCTATTTCATAATATTTATTATTATAATTAGTAACAGCTAAAACATAAGTGGAGTACTCTTTTAATTGAGATTTATAATTACTAATTATTTCACTTACCTCAGTACCATCATAATAGTTAATATCATAGCTTTTTACATATGATGCAAGAAAGGCAAGATTATACATAACACTGTCAGTTAATTCATTAATATTATATAGTGTATTTGTTTTTGAATTAGTTGATATTTCAATAAAGCTATTAATATAATATCTTAATTTATATAGTCTATTTTTCATAATAGTATCACTATCTAATAGATATGTATTTGAAAGCCTATCAAAAGAATCAAATTTAGTCTCATAGAAGCTTATTTCAAAATTCATAGGTTCTTCTTCTTTATAAATTTCATTAACATATTTAGATAGATCTGCTTCAAGCTCATTTAGCTTAACTACATTATCATAAAGAGTATCATAGCCTTATAGCTTTGAAGCTTCTTCATCAGTTATATAAACATTTAAATAAAATTCAATTCCTATAAAATAATCAACTGAACCATAATCACCATTATAAATAGTATAAAGATAATTAAAATTATCATAATTGTATTCTATAGTAGAAAATAAATATAATAAATTCTGAAGTTCTAAGGTATAATATGCCTTTGAAACATTATCAGTAAACACAATATAATCAAAATTATTATCATTTATTTTTTCTTTTAGAGTATTATATTTTTCAACATCAAAGCCTTTAGTACTAAATTCATAATTTAATAATTCTTCTATTATTTCTGAATTATTTTCATTTATAGAAATATAAGCTTTATTCTTCTTTTCAATAATATTCTTTGCTTCATCACTAATTGAATCAATTATAAAACTTGGTGTTCTCTTATAATAATCATAAAATTTACCAAAATCATTAGAACTAACAATAAGTGATTTATCTGGTAACTCACTAAATAATTTCACAGAACTATTAATAATAGCTATAGTAAAACTCTTAATATAATTTAAATCATCTATAGATAAATCATCAGAAAAAGCTAATAAAGATAAAATATTTTGATAAGCAGTATTTAATTTATAATAATCATCTTGATAATCTAAAACAGATGAAAAATACTTATATGCTAAATAGCCATCATAACTTGACGCAGCTATACCATTTGCTAGATTTGATATCATAGTGTAAATATAATTATCTAATGACATTAAATGTAAGTTGGCAATTGTATCTAATTCATCCTCTAATTGTATATCCTTCCATGCTTCAGTATAGGCATCAATATAAGATGTAATAATTTTATAGCTACTATTATAAACAAATTCATTATAAAATGAATAATTAGAAATTTTAAAAGGATTTTCTCTTTCTATTAATAAATATTTTAGATTCTTATATGATGATAATATAAAAGCATTATCTCTAATTTCAACTAATTCTGAATCTAAAGGAATAATAATTGAAGAAACTTTCAAGTTCTTACAAACATAGCTATCAATAATTTTTATACTTTTATTTAATACATAGCTTTCCTTACTATATCCCTCAGGTATAGCATACAATACACAATTTTCAATTCCATTAATAGTTTGATGACAAACTAAAGAACCATCTAAAGAGATATATTTTTTGTTTTCTTTAGAAACCTTAAATTCTTCACCACTCCAACCATAAAATGCCTTTTGTCCAATTGAAGTAACAGTTGATGGAATTACAAAACCAATAGAAGTATTTTCAAATACTAAATCACCTATTTCAGTTAATCCTTCATTTAATTTTATGCTTTCTAGATAAATAATTTCATTCACCACATTAAAAGCGCCATCAAATAGAATTTTAACTGTAGAAGGCATCTCAAATTCAGTTTCCTTTTTTCCATAACAATATCTATAAAATATAGTACCGTTTTTACTATAAAGATTACCATCAATTGATTTAAATTTTTGATTATTTTCATCAACCTTTATTTCTACTAAATTAGGAAATCCTGAAAATACATTTAAACCGATTGTTTCAACTGATGCAGGTAAATAAAACTCTGTAAATTTACTACAATTTTGAAAAGCATTTGCACCTATCATTTCAACCTTATTAGATAAATTAACCTGGTTTAATAATCGACAATCTGAAAATGCATAGTTTCCAATTGATATTAGATCTGAATCATTAAAATCAACACTAAATAGACGATAACAAAAAGCAAATGAATAGCTTTCAATTGATTTAATATTCTTTGGTAACTTAAGTTTTGAAATTAGAGTGCAATAAAAAGCAAAATCATCTATTTTTTCAATAGTATCTGGTAAATCAACATTATCAATAAAAAGATTTTGAAAAGCTCTTTTTCCTATAAATTTAACAGTTGAATCTTTATCAAATTCTATTGCAGTTATATTATAATATTTACTGAATCCACCCCAAATATCTTCTTCCTCATAAGCAAAATTATCATCAATTTTTGTTACAGGATATAAATCAACAGTTTTAGGAATAAATATTGTATTACAATCTTCATAATCAACCTTAATGAATTTTTTTAATACTGCTTCTCCATCTATTATTTCATACTGAAAGTCTTTAGTATAATCAACATCATATCCAGCATAAATAGTTGTATCATCACTAATTGTTAATTCATTTTCTATCGTAAAATTAACTCTTTTTGTAAGCTTTTTATCATAAAACCATCCTACAAATTTATATCCATCTTGAGAAGCATTAGGGACAATATTAGCTAAAGAAACTACATTTTTTTCAGCAACAATCCTAGTACTTTTTTCTCCAGCTAAAGAATAACCATTATAATCTAATGTTAAATAAATAAGCTTTACATTATAAGAAATTGTTTTTTTAAAATCCTTATATTTAATAACAATCTCATGAGTACCTAAGGTATCAGTATCAAATGAATCATAGGTAATACTACTATCAAACATTGTTAATTCCTTTTTAGATGAATCAGAAAATGTAACAATAACCTTTAAATCTGATAAATCGATCATTGAACCTAATCCATATTCTTCCTTTAACCCTGAAACTATTAATGATTCTGGTTTTGTTGTATTACTTACCTCATGAGTAAAATCACTAGGTATAGTAGTTGTTGAAGATTGGGTATTATTACAAGATGAAAGAAAAAAAACTATTAATAATGCCAAAACTATAAAATTTCTTTTATTCATATTATTTTTTCTCCTTGAAATTTATATTGCCGTATCTATCATCCTTTGATGGAGCTGTTATAGTTGTTCTATCATCTATTATCTTTGAAAAAATAGTTATTATATCTAGTTTATTTATATCTTCATAAGGAATTCCATATTTAAGTAAAATATTCTCATCAATTAAAATATTAATAGTTCCAGTAACTAATAAATTATTAGTTTGATTATAAATTTGAAGTATACCATTCTCACTTTTAATTCTTAAACCAGAAATAAAAGGTATTTCTTTATTATCTATATAGCCATTAATAATAGTATATAAATCACTAATATCTATTTTTTTAAAAATTAAGTTTTTATTTTTAAAGATAATATTTAAATCACTCTTTAAAATAGTATTAGGATAAATATTTGCGTTAATAGAATCATTATCAATAAGTACAGCATCAATCGCACTTGCAGTAGTATTTGCATATTTTCTAATTGTATCAGTTAAGAAATTTTGAATTTTTGTTTCACATTTATTAATATCACTATCATAGTCAAATGTTCCTTCAACATTAACTAAAGATGCTTTATTATCTAAAAATTTACGATTATCTATTGTATTGATTAATTCTTCGATTGTAATTTCATTTTTTACATATTGGATTAATAAATCTACGCATTCATCAAACACTCTAAAGAATGTATCTACAATAAAAACTCTACCATTTTCTAGAGGCGTTTGCATATTTTTATATTCTTCTAATATATTTAAATAGCTATCCTTAACATAAGAAATGTAAAAATCATTTTTAATTGGTTTTGCGTTTTCATTTGTTTTAGACAATAAATTTTGTCCCTCAGTAGAAGCAAAATATTGGAAAAAGGCTCTAGCTGCTTCATATTTATCAGAATTAATATTTTTATTTACTGCTAAATAAAATAAAGGCTTAGATGCAATCCAATTTTGATCATTACGTTTACCAACAAAGGGTTCAATACTACAATTAGCCATTTCATCAAAAACACTAGTATATTGGTAATCAAATGAGGTTTGAAGTACAATTGTCTTATTAGATAAAAATTCATCAATACCAGCATTAATATCATTATTAACATCATCAAGGCTATAATAGCTTAAATAATAAAGTTGACGGAATTTTTTAAATATTTCCTTGAAATAATCAATATATTCACTATCAGCCATTTTAGTTTTTTTAGCTGTATATTCTCTTAAAAAATAAGTGCCCTTTGTAGAACTTAAAAACTCAGGGAAAGCAATTTGCATAAGGGCAAATAATACTGAATCATTACCACCAATAGTTGATGAGGTTTTATTAATATGATTTTCTGATGCAGCCTCTAAATCAGTTGAATAATCATCATTTAAAGAATTTCCCATTCTTTGATTTAGCTTACTTTCAGCTCTTTTAGCAAATATTAATTGTTCTTCTAATGTTTTAGGAATAGAATAATTATATTTATTCATAATATCTAAATTATAAATATTACTGTATATTTTACCTACAGATGGAAATACATATAATCTTTCATTATTATCCTTTAAATAATTAATAATATTACTTTGAAAATAATCTACTGAATCATCTACTGTCAAATCTATTAAATAGCTACTACCTAATTCATTTGCTTCATTAAAGCTATCAAATGCGATAATATCACCAGGTAAATCATTATGATATAGCTTATAATTCTTTAAATTTTCATTACTACTAACATCAAAGGTAATATTATATTCTTCCTTATATAGCTCATTATAGCTATCTACTAAGACCTCAAGCTTTGATTTTTGGGTTTCATTAACACTAATTATTAAATTAATAGGTTCAATAGTACTATTTTGATTTGTACATGAGAATAAGGACAAAATACTAATAATAAAAAATAAAAAATAATATAATATTTTTTTCACATTCTCACCACTTTCAAAATATAACATTTTTTGCTGAAATTATATGATATTTTACATTTTATTTAAATAAAAATCATTTTTTTTATTTATGAAAGCGTATTAATAAGTTCATATAT
>CAKQBG010000016.1 GCA_934216145.1 uncultured Anaeroplasma sp. | reverse complement strand
AATTAAAATAATTACTGATTTATCATAAAATAAGATATACATTTTATTTCTTTTTATAGAAAAACGTTTGCAATAATGGTATAATTAGTGTAAATAGTAGTCTATTTGAAATTAATGTATATTTTTTTTAGGGAGTTGAATAAATTGGATAATAATGGAAAAATAAAAATTAAGGATATAGCAGAAGCTTTACATTTATCAGTTTCGACTGTATCTAAGGCCTTAAATGGCGCATTTGATATTTCAAAAGAAACAAAAGAAGAAGTATTAGAATATGCTAAGAAGAATGGATATAAGGCTAGAGATGAAAGATTAGTAGTTAAAAAGGTAAGAAGATTATGTGTTTTGTATGAGAATATTGATTATTCATCTCAATGTAATATTATTATTCCTGTATCCTTAGCCTTTGCGAAATATGCTAGAAATAATAATTTTGAGGTTGTTCATACTCCAATTAATACAATGGGATTACCATATGATGAATTTATGGAAAAGAATGATTATGTTGGAGCCTTTATTGCAGGCTTAAATTATAAATCTACAATATTAAAGGAAATTCAAAATACTAGCTATCCAACAATTTTATTTGATAATAATATTGAAGGAGATAAGATTTCTACTATTACAAATGAGAATGTTAATTCTATTGTAAAGATTGTTAGTTTATTATGTAAGCTTGGACATCGTAAAATAGGCTTTATTCATGGTGATAAGCATTCATTTATTAGTAATGAAAGATTTGCAGGGTATATTATTGGTCAAAATATTAATGATTTAGAGTATAATCCCAATTATGTTTATTATGGAGAATATGCTGAAAAATCAGGCTTTATGGCAGCAGAAATCTTTAGTAAAACTGATGTTACAGCTGTTATTTGCTCATCAGATTTAATCGCTATTGGATTGATTAGAGGTCTAGAGGCTCAAGGCTTAAAGGTGCCTGATGATATTTCTGTAACTGGCTTTGATGATTTGGATGTAGCTAAATTTATTAATCCTCCTTTAACAACTGTTAGACAAAATATTGATTTATTAGGAGAAAAGGCATTTAATCTTTTACTTAATATGCTTACTAATAGATCAGGACAAAGAATTATTGTTAAAAGTGATGTTATTATTAGAAAATCTGTTAAGAAGCTTAATAATTCAAATACCAATATAGATGAATAATAAAAAGGCTCTTGTGCGTCAAGAGCTTTTTATTATGTCTGAGATTAATAATTTTACTTGAGATTTCAGTTAGAAGTATTTAATGTTAAGTATTTTCCTAAGCTATTAATAGTAATGTTAGTAAGCTAAATGAGTAACTACCTTAATATTAATTTGTATAATTAAATGTTTTAAATTCTTCACAATTATTTAATAATGCAGCAAGTATTTCAGTGGCAAATTGTTTTCCACTTTCATTTTCTAATATATTATAGGCTTTTTCAAAGCTAAAGGCTTACTTATATTGTCTTTTTGATAATTGCGCATCTAATTCATCAGCTACTTCATATTATTATATGAATTATATTGTTTATTTCAAAAAAATATCAAAATAACTCATAAAGAATTAATATTTTTGGTTATTTATTCCTATAAAAACAATTAATTTGTTATTTTTTCGAATAAAATATATAGTATATTGAAAATGATTTTCATTTTTTGTATAATATTCGTATATTTTTAGAAATGTGGTGCTAAATATGGAAGAGTATAGAAAAGTTGGATTATATGATTCAAGGTATGAACATGATGCTTGTGGTATTGGTGGTATTGCCTCTATTGATGGAAAAAAGAGTCATAAGCTTATTTTAGATGCGTTAAGTATTTTAATTCACCTTGAGCATAGAGGTGGAACTGGTGCTGAAAATAATAGTGGTGATGGTGCGGGTATTTTAATTCAAATTCCTCATGAATTTTTTAAAAAACTTGATTTAGGCTTTGAAATTGGTAATGAGCATGATTATGCGGTTATGCAACTTTTTTTGAGTAAAAATGATTTTTTCAAGCAAAAATCAATTGATTTAATAAAGGAATCTTTAGATAAAACCTCACTTGAATTATTAGGAATTAGAGAGGTTCCCTATAATGATATTGAATTAGGTAAATCTGCTAGAGAAAGAATGCCTTTTATTTGTCAATTTTTCATTAAAAAGCCAGTTAATGAAGAAGTAAATGAATTTGAAAGACATTTATATTATAGTAGAAGAATTATTGAGAAAAGAGTTTTAGAGGAGAAAATACCTGATTTTTATATTTGTTCAATGTCATCTAAAACCATTGTTTATAAAGGAATGCTTGTATCTACTCAGGTTGAAGGCTTTTACGTTGATTTGAGTGATACTAGTGTAAAAAGCGCGATCGCGACTGTACACTCTAGATTTTCTACTAATACTTTTCCTTCTTGGAGTAGAGCTCATCCTTATAGAATGCTATGTCATAATGGTGAAATTAATACAATTAAAGGTAATGTTGATGGTGTAAAGGCAAGAGAGGGCTTATTTAAATCTTTAGTATATAAGGATAAGCTTAAGGATATTTTACCTGTTATTGCTAACCCTTCAAGTGATAGTGCGATGGTTGATAATTTTATTGAATTTTTAGTAATGAACGGAAGAAGTGTTGAAGAAGCAATAATGCTTCTTATTCCTGAAGCATGGACTAAAAATGATAAAATGGATCATAATCTTAGAAGTTATTTTGAATTTAATTCAACATTTATGGAACCATGGGATGGTCCGGCCGCAGTTCTTTTTACTGATGGAGAGAAGCTTGGTGCGACTTTAGATAGAAATGGCTTAAGACCACTAAGATATTGCTTAACTAAAAATAATGAGGTTGTTTTTTATTCTGAAACTGGTGCGTTACCTATTTTAGAGAGTGATATTTTATATAAGAAAAGATTAGAACCGGGTTCAATTTTAGTTATTGATACAAAGGAAAAGAAAATATTAGGTAATGATGAGATTAAGGCTAAATACGCTAATGAAAAGCCATATGATGAATATGTAAAGAATATTATTAAGCTTAAGGATAATTATAGTAATTTAAGTGAGATTAGTGATGATAGATATAGTTTTTTAGCTAAGGCTTTTGATTATAATTTAGATGATATTAATAATTCTATTATTTATTTAACTAAGAATAAGCAGGATAAAACAGTTGCGATGGGTTATGATAAGCCTTTACCTATTTTGTCTAACAAATCTCATTTATTATATGATTATTTTTATGAAAATTTCGCTCAGGTAACTAATCCACCTATTGATTCTATTCGTGAATATATTGTTACAAGTCAAAGAATATATGTTGGTAGAGAGGGGAATTTAATTAATCCTACTTCCTTAAATGCTAGAAGAATTAAACTAAGAAGTCCTATTATTTCTTTATCAGAGCTCGAGGAAATAAAGAAGAATGGTACTAATGATATTAAAGTTAGTGAGGTTGAGATTTTATTTAAAAAGGAGGAAGGATTAGCTTCTGCTATTGATAGAATATGTGAGAAGGCCCATCAAGAAATATTAGCAGGTGCTTCTGTTATTGTTTTAACAGATAAAAACGCAAATGAAGATAATATAGCCTTACCAGCGTTATTAATCTCATCAAAGGTTCATGCTTATTTAACCGCTAAATCTTTAAGAACACATGCTTCTTTAATATTGGATTCTTATGAGCCAAGAGAAATTCATCATTTTGCTTGTTTAATTGGTTATGGTGTTACGGCTGTATGCCCTAGATTTGTTTTTGAAATTATTAGAAGACAAATTGAAAAAGGGACAATTGATATGTCATATAATGATGCCTCAAGAAACTATATAGAGGGTGTAACTAAGGGGATTACTAAGATTATGAGTAAAATGGGAATTTCAACTATTCAATCCTATAATGGTGCTCAAATATTTGAGGTTATTGGTTTAGCTAATGATGTTGTTTCTTCTTATTTCCCCACTACTCGTAGTGCGATTTCTGGTAAAGGCTTAAAGGAAATTGAAGAGGATTTATATAAGAGATATTTTGGTTTAAATAATGATAAAGAGGATATGGCCTTAGATAAGGAGTCAATTAGTTTAATTCAGGATGCGGTAGTAAATAATGATTATAATACATTTAAAAAATATACTAGCCGCGTTAATAGTAAGCTAATTCATTTAAGAGATTTATTTGAATTAGAATATAAAAATCCTATTTCTATTGATTCAGTTGAGGATGAATATTCTATTGTTAAAAGATTTTCAGTTGGTGCGATGAGCTTTGGTGCGATTTCAAAGGAAGCTCATGAAACTTTAGCTATGGCTATGAATAAGCTTCACGCTATGTCTAATAGTGGTGAGGGTGGAGAAGAAAAGGAAAGATATAATACTATTTATAATAGTGCTATTAAGCAGGTAGCATCAGGACGCTTTGGTGTTGATATTAGTTATTTAGTTAGCGCTAAGGAGATTCAAATAAAGGTAGCACAGGGTGCAAAGCCTGGTGAGGGTGGAAATTTACCTAAAAATAAGGTATTTCCATGGATAGCTAAGGCTAGACATTCTACTCCTGGAGTTCAATTAATATCTCCACCACCACATCATGATATTTATTCTATTGAGGATTTAGCACAGCTAATTTATGATTTAAAGAATGCTAATCCTGAAGCTTTAATATCAGTTAAGCTTGTAAGTGAGGCTGGTGTTGGTACAGTTTCATCTGGTGTTGTTAAGGCTGGTGCAAATAAGGTTGTAATATCTGGTTTTGATGGTGGTACTGGTGCGGCACCTAAAACTAGTGTAAGCCATGCTGGTATTCCTTTTGAAATAGGTTTAAGTGAAGCACATCAAACTCTAATTTTAAATAATTTAAGAGAAAGAGTAAAAATAGAAGCAGATGGTAAGCTTTTAACTGGTAGAGATATTGTTATTGCGGCATTATTAGGAGCTGATTTATATAGCTTTGCAACACTTCCTCTTGTCGCGATTGGCTGTAAAATGCTAAAGGTATGCAATTTAAATACCTGTCCATTTGGTGTAGCTACTCAAAATGAGAAGCTAAGAGAAAACTTTAAGGGTAAGGATACTTATGTCATTAATTTAATGTTAATGCTTGCAAGAGAAGTTAGAGAGATTATGGCAGAGTTAGGATTTCATACTGTTAATGAGATGATAGGTCATGTTGAATATATAAAGCCAAGAAAATTTAGAGGATTAACATTTGATGATGTTTTATTTAAGAGTGATTGTTATGGCAAAACTCATTTTCATTTTGAGGAATATAAAAAAATTGATTTTAGTAACACTATAGATTCAAGAAAGCTTATTCCTTTAGCTCAAAATACCTTTAAATATCATAAAAAATCTAAAATTAGTGTTGTTGTAGAAAACACTAATCGTGCTATTGGTACCTATTTATCTAATTATATTGTAAAAAATAATTTTGAATTAAAGGATAATGATATTGAAATAGATTGTATTGGTAATGCCGGAAATTCATCTGGAGCCTTTTTAATTAATGGTGTTAGTATTAAAATATTAGGAGATGCTAATGATTATTTAGGTAAGGGGCTATCAGGTGGTATTATTTCTTTAACTCCATTTAAGGATTTTAGTTTTAATGAGGAAGATAATATTATTGCTGGAAATGTTCTATTTTATGGCGCTACAAGTGGAGAGGGCTATATTAATGGTATTTGTGGAGAAAGATTTGGTGTTAGAAATTCAGGTGCTTCTTTAGTCGCAATTAGTATTGGTAGCCACGGACTTGAATATATGACTGGTGGAAGAGTTTTGATTTTAGATAAAATTGGAAAGAATTTTGCTTCTGGTATGAGTGGAGGAGTAGCTTATATTAAGGCTACAAATGAAAATTTAGCTAATATAAATTTATCATTAGCCAAGATATATGAGGTTAATGATGAGGATTATAAGGAATTAAAGGAATTATTGGATTCGTTTATTTTGCATACTGATTCTAAATATGGTAAAATTGTTAGGGATAATTTAAATATGAGTGAATATGTTAAATTGATTCCAAATGATTATTATCATATTGGTGAGCTTATCAATAAATACAAGGATGAAGATGATCCCTTATTAAAGGCCTTTATTGAAGGTGTAAAATAAGGAGAATAACATGTCATATATTGAATTTAAGAATGTTAATAAAGTTTATCAAATGGGTGAGGTTACTATAAATGCTTTAAATAATACCTCATTTCGTATTGAAAAAGGAGAACTTGTTTGTATTTTAGGTCCATCTGGTGCTGGAAAAACTACAGCGTTAAATATATTAGGTGGTATGGATAATCCAACTAGTGGTACAGTTTTAGTTGATAATTTAAATGTGTCAAATTTAAAGAGAAAGGAATTAATATCATATAGAAGAAATGATATAGGCTTTGTCTTTCAATTCTATAATTTAGTTCAAAATCTTACAGCTCTAGAGAATGTTGAGCTTGCCGTTCAGCTTTGCAATGATTCTCATAATCCTAAGGATGTTTTGAAATCAGTTGGTCTTGAAGATAGAATGAATAATTTTCCATCTCAATTATCTGGTGGAGAACAACAAAGAGTCGCGATTGCCAGAGCTATTGCTAAAAATCCTAAGCTTCTATTATGTGATGAGCCTACAGGCGCACTTGATTATAATACAGGTAAGCAAATTCTTAAGCTTTTAGAAAAAGAAGCTAGAGAAAATAAAATGACAGTAGTTATCATTACTCATAATAGTGCGATAGCTCCAATGGCAGATAAGGTTATTAGATTTAAAAATGGCTGTTGTGAGGATGTAATTATTAATGAAAATCCTACTCCTATTGAAAAGATAGAGTGGTGATATTATGAAAAATAGAATTATTACTACTAGTATAAGAGAAGTAAAAAAATCTTTACCTAGATTTATTTCCTTATTAATAATGAGTATGCTTGGAGTTTTTGTTTTTGTAGGATTACAATCAACATCTCCAGATATGCTTAATAGCTTAGATACTTTATATGATGAATATAATATTTATGATATAAAGCTTCAATCAACATTAGGATTAAATGATAATGATATTAAAGAATTTAGTAAAGCTAGTGGTGTTGATTATATAGAAAAATCTAAAAGTATTCCCGCTATATATAATAACAAGGACAATGAGTATGTTATTGAAATTAATAGTTTACCAGTTCTAATTAATAAAATTGATCTAAAGGAAGGTAGATTACCTGAAAATAATAATGAAATAGTAGTTGAGGATAATTTTTTATCGGCAAATTCCTTATCTATAAATGATAAGATTACTATTGATAGTGATAAGTTACATGAAAATATTTTAACTATTACAGGTGTTATATATTCTCCGTTATATTTAAATTCAACTGGAGTTGGATATAATAGAGGTAAAACAAATGTAGGTAGTGGTAAAATTCATTTTTATTCTTATATGGTTGATGATGCCTTTAATTTTGACTACTATACTTCAATTTATATTACATCTAATTCTTTAAAAAAACTTGAGACATCGTCAGCTAGCTATTTAGCTGAACTTGATAAACTAAAAATAAGTCTTGAGGATATTAAAGATGTAAGAGAGAATAATAGAATTGATGAGGTAGTGGATTCTATAATTGAAGAAAAAAGAACTGAAATTGAGGCTGATTATAATTCAGTAGTTGAAAAATTGAATTCAAATGAAGAAGTGCTTGATAAAATGCTTAAAGATAATTCTCCTGATGGAATAGAATTAGAAAAGAATAATTTATCTACTTATGTATCCTTAATAGATAATTATCTTAGTGAATTAGATGAAAGCTCAAGTGAATATAAGGATTATTTAGAAAAAAAAGAATTATTAGTTACTGCAATTAATAAATATAACGAAATAGATGAAAATAGAAATCTTGCCTTAGATACCTATAATTCGGCATTAAAATCTCTTGAAGATGCTAAAATAGAAGAAAAATCTAAACTAAAATCTAAATATCATATTTATGATAGAACAGATTATAGTGTTTATCAGGAATATATAAATGATACTGAAAGTATTTCTAATTTATCTAAAATATTCCCAATTGTATTTTATTTAGTTGCCATACTTATAAGTTTAGTATCAATGAGTAGAATGGTTGAGGATGATAGAATTGGCTTAGGTACACTTAAATCTTTAGGTTTTAGTAATTATCAGATATTATTTAAATATATATTCTTTAGCCTTTTAGCTACATTAATTGGTGGCATTATAGGAGCATTATTAGGCACCTATATTATCCCTTCCTTGATATTTAGTATTTATGGTATTTTATTTTATTTACCAATATTTAATTTTTGTTTTAATACTAAAAGTATATTATTTGGCTTTTTATTAACAATACTTTGTATAGTTGGCGCAACTATTTATACAGCATTAAAGGTCCTTAAGGAAAAGCCTAGTGAGCTATTAAGACCAAAGGCCCCTAAGAATGGAAAAAGAATTCTTTTAGAAAGAATAAAATTTATTTGGAATAGAATGTCCTTTTCTAAAAAGATTACAACAAGAAATTTATTTAGATATAAAAGAAGATGCTTAGTTACTATTTTTGGTATTGCTGGAGGAGCAATGCTAATGCTTGCTGGCTTTGGAATTAGAGATTCTATTATTGATTTACCTAAAATGCAATATGAGGAAATATTTAAAAGCGACGCGATTGCCTATTCAAGTAATGAGGATATTAATGATTTAAAAGAAGCATTAGCTAATCCTAAAATAACGGAATTTTATTCTATTGAACAAATCAATGTTACAATGGATAAGCATGAGGGCTTTATATTAGTTTTACCTAAGGATGATAATCTTGATAAGCTTTTAACATTAAGAACTAAGGATACTAAAGAAGAAGTAAAGCTTGATTCTAATACCTGCTTTATTTCTGATAAGTTAGCTCAGGTTTTAAAGCTTAAGGTAAATGATAAAATAAAAGCAATCGATTCAGATGGAATAGAATTTGAATTTGTTATTTCTAAAATTGTAGAGAATTATATTTCGCATTATATTTACATTTCTGAGGAATGCTATAAAAACTTAGGATTTCAATTTAAGCCTAATATGACATTCTTTAATACTATTCAGTTGAATGATCAAGAAAAGCTTGAATTATCAACTGATTTATTAGAGACTAATAGAATACTAAATGTTATCTATTCTAATGAATTAATTAAATCTGCTAGTGATATGCTTGGTTCTTTAAATAAGGTTGTTTTAATATTAATAATATTATCATGCTTATTAAGCTTTGTAGTTTTATATAATTTATCAAATATTAATATGCATGAAAGAAAAAGAGAAATTGCTACATTAAAGGTTTTAGGCTTTTATGATAAGGAGGTTGATAGATATATTACCTCTGAAAATATTATATTAACTGTAATAGGAATTGTATTGGGTCTTATTTTAGGCTATTTCTTAGCCATTTTAGTATCTAAAACTGTAGAGATAGATAGAGTTAGATTTATTTATGGTGTAAAACCATTAAGCTTCCTATATACTACATTATTATCGATTTTATTTACATTGATAATTAATTTTATAGCACATTTCTCTTTAAGAAAAATTGATATGATTGATTCTTTAAAGAGTGTTGAATAATGAAAAATATTTGTTTTTGGTTAATTTGTAAATTTTTATTGATTTTATAGAAAAATATCTATATAATTTTCACTATAAGAATTATTTATTTACTTGTGTTAGAAGGGATTTATTATGGAAAAGATAAGTGATAATTTAAAAAAATATAAAAAGGCTGAGCTACTTGATATGCTTGATACTAGAGGTATTAAAGGTGTTTCAAAGCTTGATAAGGAAGGATTAATTAATAAATTAGTTGAATATACATTAGATCAAAATAATGCTTGGACTTCATTATTATTTCTAAATGATACTGAATTTGCTACTCTTGTTAAGATTTATAAGAATAAAAGTATTTCAATGAAGAATATTAGTGATTATTCAACTGTTACTAGTATTCTTCAAACTGGCTATTGCTATAACGAAGAAGATAAGCTAATGATGATTGATGAGGCTAGAGTAGCATTAAAGCCATTAATGACTCAAAAGAATCAGGATTTACATTATAAATATCATTGGGTTATTGAGTGTATTGATTGTGCTGATATTTTATATGCTAATTATAGTATTAATCATGTTTTGGCCTTAGTTCAACAAAAAGATGAATATAAGGATGTTAGTGAGGCTGAGCTTGAGGCTATTATTTCAGAATTACCAAATGATATTATTGGCTTTCTATACGATAGTAATACTAAGACTTATTCATCAACAAATTATAGTGATGATGAGCTTAAAGAGATTGTAAAGCTTCAAGAGGATAAGAAGTATAAGCTAATTCAACCAGAATTAATTCATACATTATATTCTTATGATGTAATTTTAAATGAGAAGTATGTTACACTTGCTAGTAAGCTTAATGATTTAATTAAAAATCAAGATAAGGCTTCTGAAATTACTGTAAATTTAAATAGAGTTTCTTTATTTGGTAAGGATTTTAAGTCATTTATTAATGATATTATTAAAAATGAACTTTCTAGTTTAGCTATGGATGATATTAATTCTATTGTTGGACTTATGGCTGATTGTTATAACAATACACCATCAGTATTTAATAGAGGTTTTTCTCCAGCTGAATTGTCGCCAATGCAATCTAAGCCAAAAGCAGTGAACAATAATCGTACTCCTTTTGTTAATACAAAGAAGATTGGTAGAAATGATCCATGTCCATGTGGAAGTGGAAAAAAATATAAGAAGTGCTGTGGAGCTAAGCAAGCTTAATAATTTTTAGGATAATCCAAAACAGGGTTATCCTTTTTTTTGTCAATGCTAATTATTGAATTGAAAATTAATCATTTTTATTAAAATTGGTAATAATATTAAAAAGAATAATTATACTGCTTAGATATTTATAAATTAATCGTTTTAATATAAAATATTTCTAGTAAGGAAGTGATGCATAAATGAATAATAAAATATATATGTGTATAGATTTAAAATCCTTTTATGCATCATGTGAATGTGTACTGGCTCATTTTGAACCACTAGATGAGTTTTTGGTTGTAGCTGATATGTCTAGAACTGAAAAGACTATATGTCTAGCAGTATCTCCAGCTCTAAAGTCCTTTGGTATTCCTGGTAGAGCAAGGCTATTTGAGGTTATTGCGAAGGTTAAAGAGATTAATAAAGAAAGAAAAAAGCGTATTAGTGATCATTGCTTTAAGGGGGAGGCTACAAGCTTAAGTATGTTTAAGACTCATCCTGATTATGCGATTAATTTTCATGCTGCTACTCCAAAGATGTCTCATTATATTAATGTAAGCACTACTATTTATAAAATATATTTAAAATATTTTTCAAAGGATGATATTCATGTTTATTCTATAGATGAGGTATTTATCGATGTAACTGATTATTTGTATGCTTTAAAAATGAAGCCATATGAGCTAGCTGAAAGTGTAATTAAGGATATTTTATTTGAAACAGGTATTACTGCTACAGCTGGGTTAGGTACAAATTTGTATTTAGCTAAGGTAGCAATGGATATTGTTAGTAAGCATATTGATCCTACAAATGGCTTTAGAATAGCTTATTTAGATGAAATTGAATATCGTAAGAAGCTTTGGAATCATAAGCCATTAACAGACTTTTGGAGAGTCGGAGGAGGCATAGCTAGAAGACTTGAGCTTTTAGGGTTAGAAACAATGGGTGATGTTGCAAGATGCTCATTAGGTAGTGATGATGAATATTTTAATGAAAGATTATTATTTAAAGAATTTGGAAAGAATGCTGAGCTATTAATTGATCATGCCTGGGGCTATGAGCCAACAGAAATAAAGGATATAAAGGCTTATAAGCCAAAGGCTACTAGTATTTCTACTGGTCAGGTTCTTCATTGTGGCTATGACTTTCAAAAGGGATTATTAGTAGCTAAAGAAATGTTTGAGGGGTTATGTCTTGATTTAACCTCTAAGAAGCTTTTAGCTAAACAGTTTTCATTATACATAGGCTATGATAATGATAATATTAATTCTAATTATAAGGGAGATATTGAGCTTGATCATTATGGTAGAGCTACTCCTAAGCCTACTCACGGAGGCTTTGAGATTAAGAATTATTCTTCAAGCTTTAAGGAGCTTTTACCATTGTTTGAAATGCTATATTGTAGAGTGGCTAAAGAAAATTTAATTATTAGAAGAATTAATATAGTTGCTTCTAATTTAATTAATGAGAGCACTAAGGTTGAAAAAAGAGTTCAATTAGATTTATTTACAGATTATGATAAGCTTCTTTTAGCAGAGAAAAAGGAAGAAGAGGCTAGAAATAAATCTATGAATAATCAAAAAACAATTTTAATGATAAAAAATAAATATGGAAAGAACTCAATTCTTAAAGGAATGAATCTTGAGGATGGAGCAACAACAATTGAGAGGAATAGACAAATTGGAGGTCATAAGGCATGAAAAATTATGATGATATAATTAATTTGGCTAGACCTAAATCAAAATATCCTCAAATGAGTATTTCTGATAGAGCTAGTCAATTTGCACCATTTCAAGCCTTAAATGGCTTTAGTGATCAAATTAGAGAATCAGAAAGAATTGTTGATAAGAAAATAGAATTAGATGAAAATCAAAAAGAGCTTTTAGATCAAAAGCTTAATTTTATTTTAAATAATAAAAAAAAATTAGAAGTTAGTATAACCTATTTTATTCCTGATTTGAAAAAAAGTGGAGGAAGTTATGTTAAGGTTAAAGGAATTATTATTAAAATAAATTTGATTGATGGCTATTTAGTTTTAAGTAATAAAGAAAGAATATACCTACAGGATATTTTATTATTAGAAATATAAATTAATGTTAAATAGTTGTTGACAAAAGTTAAAAATATGATATTATATAAATAGTTAGTTTATGCTAACCACAATTAGTGAATACTGATTGTTGTCCCTCCCCATATTTTCGATAAGAAGAAGATAAGCCAAAATCCCCTTTATGTAGCTTATCTTTTTTCTTTATTTAATTATAAATTATGCTTGACAATGGTAAGATATTAATATATTATATAAATAGTTAGTTATTGCTAACTTATATTTTTTTTAAAAAGGTTAGTTATATCTAACTAGGAGGTATCATGAGTAATACTTTAGCATATTTATTAGCAAATCATTGTGCACCTGCAATTTGTGGGATAAAGGCTTCAAATTTAATAAATTGTCGATTCGATATTTACGATAATTTGTTAGAGGAGATCGATGAACTAAATCAAAAATATAATCCTAGGTATGAATTTATTGTTTTAAAGAAAACAAGAAATAACGCTTTAATTTTGGTTTATAAAAGACAGGTATTAGAAGATTCCGTTTATAAAGAGGATAATATGCTATATTTAAAGGAAAATGGTTATCCTGTTTATGATGGATTGGATTGTATGCTTGAATATTTAAAGGATAGATTAGCTAATAATAAGGATTTTCCAAATGAAATTGGTGTTTTTCTAGGATACTCACTAGATGATATTATTGCCTTTAATGATAAAAATAAGGAATGCCTATATGTAGGTATTTGGAAGGTTTATTATGATGTTGAAGGTAAGCTTAAAATATTTGAAAAATATAATAAGTGTAGAAATGTGGTAATAAAGCTATTGGATAATGGCTTTAATATAGAAAGAATATTTAGATAAAGGAGAAAGAAAAAAATGAGTGGAATTATTGTATATTGGAGTGGAACAGGAAACACAGAGGCTATTGCGAATAAGCTTTCAGCTGATACAGGATATCAAGCATTAAGTGTTAGTGAAGCAAATCCCGATGATTTAGAGAAGTATGATGTTGTTGTATTTGGTTGTCCTGCAATGGGAGCTGAGGAACTAGAAGAGGATGAGTTCAAACCATTCTTCGAAGCTAGCATGAGCTCTTTAGCTGGTAAGAATCTTGCGTTATTTGGTTCTTATGGCTGGGGCGATGGAGAATGGATGAGAAATTGGAAGGATGAAGCAGAGGCATTAGGCGGAAATGTTGTAGCAACATTAACTGCTAATGGTGATGATTCAGCTTTAGATCCAAGCGAATATAGTGAATTCTTAAGTAAGTTACAGTAAATTAAAAAAAGGATAATGATTTTAATTGTTTGAATCATTATCCTTTTTCTTTGGCTCTGGTACGGGGTCATAGCCCCCCTTAAATAAGGGATTACATTTTAATAATCTTTTACTTACAAGAAATGAAGCTTTAGTAAAATTGAATTTTTGGTAGCATTCCTTAGCGTAATTACTACATGTGGGGGTAAATCGACATTTTGGAGGACTATTAGGAGATATTCCCTTTTGATAGAAATCTATCAGCTTTAATGGTAATTTGTTTTTCATTGCTGCCTCCTTATTTAAATTATAGAATATTATTTTTAATTTGTCATTACAAAATATCATAATATAGATTTAGTTTAAATATTGTTTATTAATTAATAAATATTAATATGGATAAATTAATAAGTTATACTCTTATTTATAATAGATAATAGAAATAGTAAATAAAAATAATTTAACGTTATAAATTTTTAAAAATAAATCTTTTAGGCTTTATTAATAGAACACTTATAAATTATTGAATATTATAATTTGGAAGTGGTTGTATGGAGATTTTTTGGGGACTTTTTTTACCCTTTTTAGGTACATCTTTAGGAGCACTAATGGTATTTTTTCTAAAGGAGAAAATAAATCCTAAGGTTGAGAAATTTTTATTAGGCTTTTCAGCAGGAGTAATGCTTGCAGCATCTATTTGGAGCTTATTAATACCAGCAATAGAAGCTAGTGAAGAAAGAGGAATATTACCGTTTATTCCAACTACTATAGGCTTTTCTTTGGGAATATTGTTTTTATTTATTATTGATTTTTTTACACCTCATTTATATATTGAGGATAATGGAGGTAAGAAAAAATCAATGATGATTTTAGCCATTACTATTCATAATATTCCAGAAGGAATGGCTGTTGGTGTAATTTTTGCGGGAGCTTTAGAGAATTCTACAACAATGCTTGCAGCATTAACATTGGCTATTGGAATTGCGATTCAAAATTTTCCAGAGGGTGCGATTGTTTCTATGCCACTAGAGGCTAAGGGTTATTCAAAGGGGAAATCATTTTTAATAGGGGTATTGTCTGGTATAGTAGAGCCTATTTCTGCAGTAATAACAATTTTACTTGCGAGCATATTTGTACCGATTTTACCATATATGCTTAGCTTTGCGGCAGGTGCTATGATTTATGTTATAGTAGAGGAGCTTATTCCTGAATGTCAAAATGGTAGACATACTAATTTAGCAACTATAGGATTTACAGTAGGATTTATTATTATGATGATTTTAGATCTTACATTAGGATAAAATTTGTTTATAAAATAAACTAAAATTTAACGAATTATTAGTATTAATGTAGAGTGATGAAACTATAGATGTGTATCAAAATTACATTACAGCCATAAATAAAGGTAAATTATTATAATTCTAATTTGATTTTATAGCTAAAGGAACTAAAGGTATGAAAAATTGTGTGAAAAAAGTTTGACAATGGTTTAAAAATGTAGTAATATATTATAGCGTGGGTAAAAAGCAGCAGCTTATACTAGGCAGAATATCATCTTAAAGCTCAATTGTTTAATTAGTAACCTCCGCTGCTTGTTGGTGAACATTTAATTTAAGATGAACTACTTATTTAAGCCAGACAATTTACTCCCAGAAAAATAATAAATTTTTATAGGAGGACATTTAAATGTCAAGATTCACAGGTTCAAGCTGGAAGGTTTCTCGTCGTTTAGGTTATTCAATCAGCGAAACTGGTAAAGAACTAGTTAAGAGAAAATATGCTCCAGGTCAACATGGCGCAAAACGTGCTAAATTAAAAGAGTATGCTACTCAGTTACAAGAGAAGCAAAAAGTAAGATTCACATATGGTGTATCTGAAAAGCAATTCGTTAAGACTTTCAACGAAGCATCAAAGATGGAAGGTATGACTGGTGTTAATTTCCTTAAGTTATTAGAATGCCGTTTAGACAATCTAGTATATCGTTTAGGATTTGCTACAACTAGAGCACAAGCTCGTCAATTAGTAAACCATGGTCATATTATAGTAGATGGCAAAAAGGTTGATATTCCTTCTTACCGTGTACAACCTGGTCAAAAGATTTCTGTTAAGGAAACTTCAAAGGGCTTAAAGGTTGTTAAGGAATCATTAGCAGCTAAGCTTGCTAGA
The DNA here is from genome assembly GCA_934216145.1 of uncultured Anaeroplasma sp. Classification (GTDB taxonomy): domain Bacteria; phylum Bacillota_I; class Bacilli_A; order Acholeplasmatales; family Anaeroplasmataceae; genus Anaeroplasma. The sequence goes on along the minus strand of CAKQBG010000016.1, from coordinate 18,972 downwards.
GCTGAATATGTTTCATATGATGAGACTACAATGACTGGTACATTCGTTAGATTACCAGAAAGAAGCGAATTCTTACCTGAAATCAACGAACAACAAATCGTCGAGTTCTACAATAGAGCATAATAATGAAAAAAGATCTAAAGTACTTTGCTTTAGATTTTTTTTTATAGTTTATTTTATTAATTTGAAATTTTATAAATATATAGTATGCGTATAATATGCGACGGAAATAAAAATACCTTAGTATTTCTACTAAGGCAGCACTAAAAAGATAAAAGTTAAAAATAAAATGCATTGATTCATACCTCCTATTAATTCTATAATTAGGATTGCAGGAGGTATTTATTATGAGTTACAGTGAAATCGAAAAAAAGATGTTTCGGTGCAAAATATTGATTGGGGTCATCCAAACATGATGGACCCTAAATTGAGTGATTATAATAGAAAAACTAGTGCTTGGAAACTGCAACATCGAGTTAAAATTTTTGCCAATGTATTTTTTAGTGTTGGTTTTAATGTTATTCATAAGAATGAAGGATTGTATGAATATGAATTCGGAATTGTGTAATAGCATTATTTAGAAAGAAGTTTGTCAACTAATCGTGGAAAGAACTTTTTTAATTTTTATGAATATATAATATAAATAAGGGATTTTCCTATTTTTTTATTTAAAATATGTTGACTTTATATATATTGAGTTGTAGAATAGAAATGGTTAGTTTTTACTAACTTTTATTAATGATTCAGAGTTAGTCAAAACTTACGAAGGAGTGTGAATTAAGATGCCATTAGTTATTGCACCATGTAATGTTTTACTTAAGATAATTAAAATATTAGCTGATGAGAAGGTAAAAAAGCATTTAGAGTCATTAGGTATCACTATTAACTCTGAGATTACTATTTTATCGGTATCAGGTGGTAGTGTTATTTGTAAGGTAAAAGAAGGCAGATTAGCACTAGATAAGACTTTAGCAACTAAGATAGTTGTTACAACAATGTAAGAAAGGGTGAGAGTATGGAAAAAAAGCTTAATGAATTTATCGTTGGTGAATTCGGCATTGTTAAAAAGGTTTTAGGAGAAGGAAGAGTTAGAAGAAGATTATTCGACATGGGAATTACTCCTGGAGCTGAATTTTATTTAAGAAAAAAGGCTCCATTAGGTGATCCAATTGAAGTTACTTTAAGAGGATATGAATTAACTTTAAGAAAAGATGAAGCTGAGTTAGTTTTATGTGAGGAGGTAACAAAATAATGAAGCACTTTGCGTTAGCGGGTAACCCAAACTGTGGTAAAACAACCCTATTCAATGCTTTAACAGGTTCAACAGCACATGTTGGTAACTGGCCTGGTGTTACAGTTGATAAGAAGGAGGGTACATACAAGAAATGTAATGAGCCTATATCCATTGTAGACCTACCTGGTATTTACTCATTATCTCCATATACTCCAGAGGAGGTAATTTCAAGAAATTATATTCTTGATGAAAAGCCAGATTGTATTATTAATGTTGTAGATGCAACAAACCTAGAAAGAAACCTATATTTAACAACACAATTAATGGAAATTGATGTTCCAATGGTTATTGCGTTAAATATGATTGATCTTGTTGAAAAGAATGGAGATAAGATTGATATAGAGGCTTTATCAAAGGAAATTGGTGTACCAGTATTTGCTATTTCAGCACAAACTGAAAAGGGTATTGATGAAATGATGCAGCATGCTTATAATGAATCATTAAAGAAGCGTACTGGTAAGACTATTCTTGAGGGTACAAGCATTAGTCATTTAATTAATGATATCACAAGAGCCTTCAAGGGCTTAGAGGTTGAAAGTCCATTATTCCATGCAATAAAGCTTGCTGAGAATGATGAAATTGAAGTTTCTAATCATAAGGAATTAACTAAAATAGTTGATGAATTCAAGAAAACATTTAATGATGAAACATTTGGTGATGATATTGAAGCAGTTATAGCTGATTCAAGATATTCATATATATCAAAGCATTATTCAACTAAAAAGGTAATTAATAAGGAAAATAAAGAATTAGGACTTACTAAATCTGATAAGATTGATAAGGTATTAACTAACAAATGGGCTGGTATTCCTATTTTCTTAGTAATTCTATTCTTAATATTCCATTTAACATTCTCTGAGAATTTATTCTATTTAGGTGGTTTATTCTCAAATGTTCATCCTTCATTTGAAGGTTCAATATTTGAAGGTTTAATTTGGACTGATGCTGGAATTAATTCTCCAGGTGTAATTTTACAATCATTATTAACAAATATTACTGATTGGTTTACTGGTGTTGTACAAGGCTGGTTATCTTCTGCACCAGGTTGGGTATCTGGTTTAGTTTGTGATGGTATGCTTGCTGGTGTATTTAGTGTATTATCATTTATTCCACAAATTCTATTATTATTCTTATTCTTTTCAATTCTTGAGGATTCTGGTTATATGGCTCGTGTTGCCTTCATTCTTGATAGAGTCTTCAGAAGATTTGGTCTATCAGGTAGAGCATTTATGCCTATGATTATGGGCTTTGGTTGTGGTGTACCTGCAATGATCAATACAAGAACATTAGCTGATGATAATGAAAGAACTGCTACTATTCGTGTTATTCCATTCTTCTCATGTGGAGCTAAGCTTCCTATATTAACAGCTATTGCTGGTGGTATTTGTGAGGTATTTAGCTTCCCTAATGTAGATATTATTACATATTCAATGTATTTAGTTGGTATTATTACTGCTATAATAACAGTTATTATTATGCGTAATACTACAATGCGTGGTAAGGTACCTCCATTCATTATGGAATTACCTCAATATCATGCTCCTAAGTTTAAGTCTTTAATGTTCCATATGTGGGATAAGCTTAAGCATTATGTTAAAAAAGCATTTACTATTATTTTAGCTTCAACTATTGTTATTTGGTTCTTCCAATCATTTACTTGGAATTGGCATTATATTGAACAAATAGATGTACTTGAGCTTGCTGATGATACATTTAGTGAGAAGATGGAGGAAGAAGAATTTAAAGCCTCTGTATTAGCATTAAATGAGGATTTTGAAGGAGAGGATGAACTTACTTTAGAAACAGTAATGTCTTCTTATTTAGAGCTTGAGGATGAAGAAAAGGCCAAATACGAGGAAGTATTAAAAACTGTATTCTATGCTGCAAGTGAAGAGTATATGTCTTTAACTAACGATAAGGATTATCTTGATACATCAGATTCTATTTTAGCTGGTTTAGGTCAACTTATTGCCCCAGTATTTACACCACTTGGATTTGGTTCACAATTAAATGAAAATGGTTGGATTTTCGGTGTTGCTGCCGGTACAGGCTTAATTGCCAAGGAAAATGTTATTTCAACATTTACAGTATTAGCACAATGTACAACAACAAAAACTGATTTAAATGCAGAAAGCTACTTAGATCTATATATAGTTAATCTTGATGAAGAAGGTGTTTCTGCTTCAATTCAAATGATCAGAAATACTGATGTTTCATGGCCAGCATTAATTGCTTTCATTGTATTTAATATGACAACTATTCCATGCTTTGCATCAGTTGCTACTGCAAAGGGTGAATTACAAAAGAAGAAATTTGGTGGAACAATTGTATTCTGGTTAGTTACATCTTATGTTGCTTCTATGATTTGTTATTTAGTATTAGCTTATTGGTGGACATCATTTATTTTCTTAGCACTAGCAGTACTTTCAGGCTTCGGTATTCATTTTTACAATAAATACAAGGATGCCAAAAAGGTTGTTAATGCCTAATGCAACCAATTGAAATAATTGTTATAATTGCTTCAGTATTAATAGTTGTATTAGTATTTGGTAGTGCTATTTATAAAAAAATAAAAGGTATTCCAAGCGATTCTTGTGGTGAATGTAAATCCTGTCATGGCGATTGTAATGAGAGAATGAAAAAAGCTCTAAATAAAGCTATTAAGAATGAATTTACATCATCTAAAAAGTAAATATCTATAATTAAGCACTAGCAATCTAAAATGGTTGCTAGTGTTTTATTTTTTTAGTATAATTAACAAAAGAGCTCTTGAGGTAGATATATGCTAAAAATTAGAATAAAAGATTTTGATTTTTTAGGTGGTGTAGCTGCAGTTTATTTAAAAAATCAAAATGATTTAAAAAATACCTTAGATGATTTTATAGTATCAAAAGATTTTTTATCGATTTATGGATATTATGGATTATCTATTGAGGAAATGTATGAAAAAATTAATACAAGTGAAGCTTTAATCATTTATTATATTAGAAATGGCTATGATAAGGATGAATTATTAGAGGAAAGTAAAATGTTGTCAGCTGAAAGCTTAAAATCATTTATGTATTTTTATAATACTAATTCCTTTATGGAAACAGTTGAATTATCTAACTATGATCCTTTAGCTTCATTATTTTCTAGTGCTTATTATGGATTAGATCCTATAATTGTATCTAAAATAATAATTAATTTGAATGAAGCTAGTAAAAAAATTATCTCTAGCTTTATGATTGAGTGCTTAAATAAAATCCCTGTTAATGAGGAAATATATTATTATCCTATTGGTGAAAAAATAAGTGGCTATAAAATATATTTATTAGATATTAATAATAATCTTAATATAGAAAAGCTTGATAATAATCCAAAGCTTGGAGATGTTAAAATTATTGATTATAAAATTTTATGCTATGTATACAATAATACTCTTGATGTTGAAATTTTAAATAAATCATTTAAAAAAATTAATCTATTTATAAAAGAAAATAAAATAACAAAAATAAGTATTATTAATAGATTTTATTATATTGAAATAGATAAAGCCATAAAGAAATATTTTGATTTAGTAGAAGTTAATTCTTATATTTTTTTAAATGAAATGGAAAGAAAAGCTTACAATTTAATGCTACATTATCATTTTCACCAAATAGATAAAAATGGAGAACCATATTATCTTCATCCTTTATTTGTAGGTGTTCATGCTAACTCTCCTAAAACAAGAATTTTAGGCTTTTTACATGATACTTTAGAGGATACATCAATTAGTCTTAATGAGGTTAAGCAATTTGGTGATGATATTTTTAAGGCATTGTTATTGCTTACTCATGGTAATGAGGTTCCTTATATGGATTATATAAAAAAATTAGCCTTAAATCCTTACGCCAAAGAGGTTAAGCTTTGTGATTTATTACATAATACATTAGTTAGAAGAAATAATAGCTTTGATTTAAGTATATATTCTAGAATTGTTTATAAATATGAACCAGCAATTAAATTTTTAATAAAAAAATAAATATTATTTGCTCATAAAAATACTCATTAAAATGGAAACATTTTCAAAAAAAAGTAAGCATTTACACTATGAAAGCACCTTTCATAATTACAAAAAAGTAATAAAATACATACTTGAGGAAGGTGAACTAAATATGATGAATTTATTCGCATTAGTATTTTCAGTAGTAGTTGGAATTGGATTCGTAAAATTAGTTAATTCTATCGACGAAGATTATAAAGGCTACTATAATGATGAAAAGTAATTAAATAGATTATGGCTAATACTCGCATATTGCGAGTATTATTTTTTTTCTAATGATAATGTTTTTCCTTGTAGATATTATCTAAATATGCTAAAATATTTTGGAAATAAAGGTATTAAAAGGGTGTAATATGATATATTTAGATTATTCTGCTAATTACCCAACTAAGAATGAAGTTTTAGAGGAATTAGTTAATGTAGAAAAAAAATATATAGGTAATTTTAATTCCTTACATACTATGGGGGTAGAAGCAAAGGAATTAGTTAAAGGCTATGAAAAGAAAATAGCTTCTCTTTTAGGTTTTTCTTTAGCTGAATTTGATATTATTTTTACATCATCTGCTACAGAAGCTAATAATTTAGCGATAAAAGGTGTAGCAAAATCATATAGTGGCTTTGGTAAAAAGATATTAGTATCTGAGCTTGAGCATAATTCTGTTAATGGAGCCTTAGGCTATTTAAAGGAAGAGGGATTTGATGTTGAATTTATTAACACTCTTTCTAATGGTAAGATTGATCTAGATGATTTAAAAGCTAAAATGAGTAATAATGTTATTTTAGTATCAGCAATTTTACTTGATAGTGAGCTAGGCACATTAGAGCCCTATAAGGAAATATATGATATCATTAAAGATTATCCTCATTGTCATTTATTGACTGATGCAACTCAAGCAATTGCGAAATATGAAATAAATTTTAATTATATAAATATGCTTAGCTTTACACCTCATAAATTTGGTGGTATTACTGGTAGTGGCGTTTTAATAAAAAGAAAAAAGACTATTTTAACACCATTAATTCATGGTGGAGAATCTCAAAGTATTTATAGAGCTGGTAGTGTTCCTTTAGGAATTATCGCATCTATAACAAAATCTATTGAATTAACTATTAATTCTAGAGAAGAAAATGTTCATTATTTAGAGGAATTAGGAAGCTATTTTATTAATGAATTAAAGAAAATTAAAAAGATTACTATTAATTCTTTTGAAAATTTATTTATATTTAATATTAGCGTTAATAATTATAAAGGAGCTAAGCTTGTTGATTTACTAAATGAAAAGGGAATTTGCGTTTCTTATAAATCAGCATGTTCGATAAAGAATACTCCCTCAAAGATAGTATTTGCAGTATATAAGGATAAAAAAAGAGCTTCGGAATGTATTAGAATTTCTATTAGTGAAAAAACAACTAAAGAGGAATTAGATTATCTTTTAGAAGTATTAAGGAGTTTATAATGGAACGATATTTAGAAATTGAAAGAACAATAATTAAAACCTATAGAGCTAATTTATGGAGTAAATTCATTAAAGCTATAAAGGAATATGAGCTTATTAAACCAAATGATCATATTTGTGTTTGTATTTCTGGTGGTAAGGATTCTATGTTAATGGCTAAGCTATTTCAAGAATTAAAAAAACATTCAGATTTTGAATTTGATGTAACCTATTTAGTGATGAATCCAGGGTATAATGAAATCAATTTGCAAGTTATTATGAATAATCTAGAACTATTAAGAATTCCTGCAGTTATTAGAGAAACAGATATATTTGCCATTGCGAATAGTCAAGAGAAGAGTCCTTGTTATTTATGTGCTAAAATGAGAAGAGGAGCTTTATATAAGATAGCTAAAGAATTAGGCTGTAATAAAATTGCTTTAGGTCATCATTATGATGATGTTATTGAGACAACATTAATGAATATGCTAAATGTAGGATCATTCCAAACTATGCTTCCTAAATTACATTCTGAGAATCATAAGGGTATGGAATTGATTAGACCTATGTATCTAATTAGAGAAAGAGATATAATTAGATGGAAAAATTACAATGAATTAAAGTTTATTCAATGTGCTTGTCGATTTACTGAGAACTGTGCTATTTGTGATAATGGTGGTAGTGGTTCTCAAAGATTAGAAACAAAAAAGCTAATTCATGAGCTTTTAGATTATAATCCTATGGTAGAAAAGAATATCTTTAAAGCTGCAAGTAATGTTAATTTAGATAAAATTATTGGATATAAGAAAAATGGTGTTTTACATAGTTATTTAGAAGACTATGATAAGAAAGAGGAAGAATAATGCTATATAATCAAATTTTAGTTAGATTTGGAGATCTAACTCTTAAGGGAAAAAATCAAAATACTTTTTTACGTGCCTTATATAAGCTAATTGAAAAAAAGCTTGAGGGATTAAATGTTGAAATTGAAAATAGACATGATAGAGTTTATATTCATTTAAATAATGAGGATGTTAATAAGGTTATTGAAAGATTAAACTTAGTATCTGGTATTTCTTCATATTCTTTAGTAGTAAAATGTAGTGATGATATTGAGGATATTAAAACTAATGCATTAGCATTAATGAAAGAAAGAGTAAATACTAAAACAACATTTAAGGTTAATACTAGAAGAGCTGATAAGAATTATCCATTACATTCAATGGAAATTACTAAGATTATTTCAGGCTATGTATTAGCTAACCATCATGATTTAGTTGTAGATGTACATAACCCTAGTGTTGAATTAAATATTGAATTACGAAATAATGCTTGTTATTTATATAATACTAATATTAGAGCCTTAGGCGGTTATCCTGTTGGAATAGCTGGAAAGGGCTTATTAATGCTATCAGGTGGAATTGATTCTCCTGTTGCTGGCTTTTTAGCTATGAAGCAGGGTGTTGAAATTGAGTGTATTCATTTCGAATCTACTCCTCTAACATCAATTGAATCAGCTCAAAAGGTTGTAGATTTAGTTAAGAAGTTAGCTAAATATGCACCTAATAATAAAATAGTAGTTCATATGGTTCCATTTAAGGAGCTTCATATGGCTTTATTAGATAATGTCCCTGAAAGCTATAATATTACTATTATGAGAAGAATGATGTATCGTATCGCAACAAAGCTTGCGATAAAGAAGAATTGTCTATGTATTATTAATGGTGAATCAGTAGGACAAGTTGCAAGTCAAACCTTAGGTAGTATGAATACTATTAATTCTGTTACTAATTATCCTATTTTAAGACCTTTATGTACTTATGATAAACAGGATATTATTACATTATCTAAGAAAATAGATTGTTATGATCTATCAATAAAACCATTTGAGGATTGCTGTACTGTATATGTACCAAAGGCTCCTGCAACCTCTCCTAAAATTGAAAAGGCTATTGAATTTGAAAAAGCCTTTGATTATGAGAAGATGGTTAATGATGCTGTAGAAAATACTAATAGTATTCTTATAGATAAAGATAGTGATTTAGATTTATCATTCCTAGGCCTTGAGGTTAGAGAGGTTATTAAGGAATTGAATACAAAATAGTTTTTTTGTGAATATTTTGTCTTTTTGTGGTTATCATAATAACTGCAAGGAGGTGAATCTTAATGGCAAGAAAAAGCTCCAACGCTTCAAATTCTAGTCAAGAAAATGGCTCAATTGGTGGAAATATGACTAAAAGAGCAGTTGAAAAGGCTAAAAAGACTACAGATACTGAAGCATTAAAGGAAGAGGTTGCGAATGAATTAGGTATCAAGCCTGGTAAAAACGCAACAGCAGAAGAGAATGGTCGTATCGGTGGCGAAATGACTAAGAAGCTTTATAATAAAGGAAAAAATAAAAAGTAAGCTTTAGCTTAATTAAAGATTTTGAATTATTAAATAAATAGTTCAAAATCTTTTTTTCTTTATTACAAAAGTATGATAAAATTAAATAAAGAAAGAAGGTTTTATTTTGAATAATGCAATTAATTTATTTGATTTAATAGCTTTAGATAATAAAGAGCTTAATAAAAAATATTTAAAATATTATCTTCATTTTACTAATAAGAAGCAATATCGTAGTGAGGAAATAGATACTATAAAATCTTTAATTAATTCTTTAAAGCTTGATTATGAAAATGCTAAAGGATTTTATTATAGCTATCAGCTTCCTCATTTAAATAAAGAGCTTGATTTATTAAAAATAACTAAAAAGTCAGTAGTGAATATAGAACTTAAAAGTATGCCAGTATCACTTGAAAGAATTGAAAAGCAATTAAGACAAAATAGATATTATTTAAATTTATTTCATAAAAAAATTTATACTATAAATTATTGTAGTTTTAATAATAAGGTATATGAATATATTGATGATAGTTTAGTTGAAAGAGATTTAATATATTTAAGAAAAATATTAATAGCGAATAGTAAGCCCTTAGCTATAAATTTAGATGATATTTTTTCTCCATCAAATATGCTTATATCTCCAATTCATGAGCCTATTAGATTCTTAAATAATGATTATTTATTAACAGATAGTCAACAAATGGTAAAAGGTCAATTAATAAAGTCTTTAATGAAAAATGAATCAGTTTCTTTAACAGGTTCATCTGGTACAGGTAAAACATTATTACTTTATGATATAGCTAAGAATATTAATAAAAAAATATTAATTATAGAGCCTTTTAAAATAATAGAAGGACATAAAATAATAATGGATAAATATCCTAATATTATTTTTAAGGAAATAAATGATGATATATCAAAAATATCTTTTAATTTATTAATAGTAGATGAGGTACAAAGATTATCATATAATATGGTTCGTAATATAATTAATAATATTAATAATTCTAATAAAGCTTTATTAGTATCATATGATGAAAAACAAAGAATAAGTAATACTGATGAATTTATTTCTATTATTACTGAATTAAAGGGATTAACATTAAATAATAATTATAGATTATCACAGGTTATAAGAACTAATAAGGATATTAGCTTATTCTTAAATTCATTATTTAATTCCTCTAAAAAAATAAGTCTGAATGATAATATTAGAATTAAATATGTCGGTATTGATAATTTATATAATGAAATTAATGAATCAATAAAAAGTGGATATAGTTATATTTCCTATCTTGATTCTAAGGATAATTATCCTTTTGAATCTATGGTTTACACTAAGGATTCTATTAATAAAGAATTTGATAATGTTTGTATGGTATTAGATAATAGATTTTATTATGAAAATGATAAATTAAAATCAAAGGTATTAGATGATAATTTAATTTATACTAGAATTTTATATCAAGGTTTATCTAAGGCTAGAAGAAGAGTTTTATTATTAGTAACAGATCAAGAGTTATTAAAAACAATTATTAATTTTGTTAATTGATTCATCTAGAAAACATTTTTTTCAACAAAAATTAATTAATCATTGAAAATCATTTTTTAAAATGTTATAATCGATATGTTTTTTGAGGAGTGAATGGTTATGATTAGTAAAGAGAAAAGTGTTATTAAGCAAATTATTTTCGCCTATGAGCTAAAATCAGGATATTGTGTTACTGAGACTCTTGAATCAAAAGAAGAAAAATATCTTATTAAGAAGATTAAAGAAAAGGATATTGTTGAATTTAAAACAGTTTCAGAGCATATTATTTCTCTAGATGCTATTAAATATGATGAAATTATATTTAATGATAGCTTTAAAGGACAGGAAAGAAAAATTTCAGTTTCGTTTGGAAGCTTTGAGGAAATTAATACAAAGATTGAATCAGATTTATACGATTATCTTCGTATCTATGTAAAATAAATTATTGGCTTATTTCTATATGAGATAAGCTTTTTTTATTGCTTTTTTAATTAAAAAGTTGTAATATATCAGTGATATATCACGGGAGGGGAAAATATGAGTCCATATGATTATATAAAAAAAGAAATTATATTAGGTAATATGAAGCCTGGAGATGTTTTTGATGAAAAAAGCATTGCTAATGAGCTAAAATTGAGTAGAACTCCAGTTAGGGAAGCAGTATTAAGATTAAATCAGGAGGGATATTTAACTATTATTCCTAGAAAGGGTACTATTGTATCTAATATCAGTATTACAGATATTAAAGAGGTTTATGATTTTAGGTTTATATTAGAGCCTATAATATGTGAGAAGGCTTGTAGTAAAATGAGTAGTAGTCTTTTAATGAAATGGAAGGAATATCTTTTAAATATTATTAATGATAATTTAGATAAGCTTGTAATACCAGTAGAGGTAAGTGGTATTGATGATATTGATAAGGAATTTCATAAAAGTATTGCTGATTCATTAAATAATAAATATATAAGTGAAGAAATTAATTTATTAATGGAAAAATCCACTAGAATTAGATATTTATCTAGTATTAATAGTGAAGAAAGATATAAGGCCTCACTATATGAACATATTTTAATAATAGATTCCTTATTAGCTAAGGATGAAAAGAAAGCTAAGGAAATGATGACTAATCATTTAAATAAGACTTTAGAGGGTTATAGGATTTAATATGGATTTAGCATTTATTTCTCTAGAACAGGTATTTATAATGTTTATAATGATTATCTTTGGCTTTATATTAGTAAAGCTTAAGCTTTTAGATATTTCTAGTAAGAAATCATTATCTAATATTTTAGTTTATTTAGTAGTTCCTATGATGATTATAAATTCATATATAACGACATATGATAATAATATATTGAATAATTTATTATTATGTTTTTTGATTAGCTTTATTGCTTTAATTATTGGTATAATATTAATATTTATTTTTACAATAAAATGGAAAATTAGTGATAAAAGAGTATTAATGTTTGGTATGATGTTTTCTAATGCTGCTTATATGGGTTTTCCTTTAATAGAAGCAATGTTTGGTAGCGTTGGATTGATCTACGCCAGTGGATTTGTTTCTGTATTTAATATTCTTTTATGGACTATTGGATATATGAATGTTAGTGGAACCTTTAATTTAGGTGTAGCATTAAAAAGTATATTAAAAACTCCAGTATTATATGCTTTAGCAATTGGTTTAATAATATTCTTTTTACAAATTCCTATTCCTAGTATTATAAAAACACCATTAAGTATGATTGGTAGTATGAACACCCCATTATCTATGATTATTACAGGAATGATTATTGCTTCATGTAATATTAAAGAGGTAATTAAAAATATATACTTATGGTTAAGTGTTGTTATTAGAATTATTATAGTACCATTAATAATGGTAGGAGTATTATTTTTAATTAAACTAATATTTGTAAATATTGATTTAGATTTATTAAAGATAGTATTTATATTAGAGGCTTGTCCTTGTGCGGCTATTACCTCTATATTCGCTATTAAATTTAATTACAATTCTGATTTAGCAGCAGGGATTGTTGTTGTAAGTACAGTTCTATCTATTATAACTCTTCCATTATTTACTATGCTTATTTCAGTCATTATATAAATATAAAAATAAAAAAAGTCCATCAGGACTTTTTCTTATTTTTATATATAAAATATATTATAAACTATCTGGTGACCCGTACGGGGTTCGAACCCATAAATGCATGCGTGAAAGGCATGTGTGTTAACCGTTTCACCAACGGGCCATATAGCAATAAAATTATATCATATAGCCAATAAATGTCAAGAGGTATTTTTACATTTTTTATTATATGCAATTTGGTAGATTATATAGCAATTTTTTTATTTAAAATCCAAAAAAATATTCATTTTATAGATAAAAATATGATATAATAAAAGTAAAGGAAGGTGCTATTATGAAGTATGTAATTACTATTGGTAGAGAATATGGAAGTGGAGGTAGATTTATCGGTAGAATGGTTGCTGAAAAGCTTGGAATCTCTTTTTATGATAATGAGCTTTTAGCTAAGGCTGCTGAGGATTCTGGTTTATCAGAGACTGTATTTAAGCATTATGATGAGAAGAAGGAAGGCTTTATTGGAGCTAACATAGGTCTTTATTCCTATGATATGTCATTAGGCCAAAAGGTATTTCTTGCTCAATTTGAAGCAATTAAGAGAATTGCATTAAATGAATCATGTGTTATTGTTGGTAGATGTGCTGATTATGTTTTAAAGGATATGGAAAATGTAGCTAGTATATTTATTTGTGCTCCAATGGAGGATAAGATAAAGAGAAGTGTTCAATATTATGGTTTACCTGAAGCAAAGGCTTCTCAGATGATTATTAAGAAGAATAGATTAAGAAAGGGCTACTACAATTTCTACACTGATAGAGAATGGGGTAAAGCTAATAATTACGACTTATGCATTAATTCTAAGATTGGAATTAATGAAACAGTTGATGCGATTGTTGCTTACGTAAAGGGTAGATTTAATCTTTAATAAAAATTATTATTCCTTACAATTTTGTAAGGAATATTTTTTAAGAAAAATATATTAAAAGGTGATATAAGTGCTTACACGTGATATTCATTCTAATAGAGAAAAAGTAAGTGATGCAATATATGAACTTGAGGTTTCTATTAGACTTGCTAAAAAGGATAAGGATAAGCTTTTATGTTTAGTTACTGGCTATGGAAGTAAAGGAACATCTCATAAAATTAAAACTGCTGTTATTGAAAGACTAGAGGAATTAAAGATTAAGAATCAGATTAAGGGATATTTGATTGGGAGTGATTTAGATATATTTAATATAAATTATCAAAAATTCTCTCATCGCTTTGTAATACCAAAGGAGGATTTTAATAGGAAAAATCCTGGTATTATTTATATAGGAGTATAAATTTAGATATTAATCATAAATGATATTAGTATTTTAAGTTATTAATAGATAATATAAAATAGCCTCACCTTAAGCTGATCTTAAAGCGAGGCTATTTTAAATATATTAGTTTTTAGTAATTATAGTTTTTAATATAATCTATAATTTCATCAGGATCATCTAAAAATACACATAAATCTAAATTCTCTTGACTCATGAATTTTTCTTCTACAGTGTGTTCTAAGAATTCTTTCATTTTGTCATAATAATTATTTATATTATAAATAACTATTGGTCTATTATCTTGACCAAGGCTTTTTAGGACTAATAGTTCAAAAAATTCCTCATATGTACCAATTCCACCAGGAAGAACTATTGTAGCTTCTGATTTTTCAATTAGAAGCTTTTTTCTTTCTCTCATTGTATCAGTAAATATAAATTCATCACTATCCTTAACAAGAATACCAGGTTCATCAAAGAATTTAGGTGATATACCAATTGTATAAGCATTTCCATCCTTAGCTCCATGGTAGGAAGCGCCCATTAATCCCTCAATACCTCCACCGAAGATGAAGCCAAAACCATTTTCTCCTAGCTTTTTACCTATTTCATAAGCTTTTTCATAATATATTTCATCTAATGTTGTGCTTGAAGCACCATAACAGCATACTATCATTTTTTTTTACCTCTTTTTGAAATTATATCAAAATATATTTTTTAAATCTAGTATTAATAAAAAATAAATAAAAAAATGTAGTTTAATTTTTTTTACTATGATATAATACCAAAGGTATTAAAAAAATAAAATTAAAGGAGTAATTATGAGCGTATTAAAGTGTACTGATGTATCTTTTTCATTTGGAAATAGAGTTATTTTAGAAAATGCTTCTTTTGTTATGCAAAAAGGAGAGCATATTGGATTAATTGGATTAAATGGTGAGGGAAAATCAACATTTATTAAAATGATTACAGGAGAATTAACTCCAGATAATGGAAAAATTGAATGGTGTAAAAGAATTACAACTGGTTATTTAGATCAATACACTTCTTTAACTAAAGGTAAAACAATCAGAGAGGTTTTAAGAGAAGCATTCCAGCATATGTATGATTTAGAGGCTGAAATGAATGAGCTATATAATAAAATGTGTGATTGTACAGAAGAGGAAATGCAAGGCTATTTAGAGGATACTGGTGAGATTCAGTCCGAGCTTGAATCATCTGGCTTTTATACGTTAGATAGCAAAATAGAGGAAGTCGCAAATGGTTTAGGCTTAGGAGCTATCGGACTTGATCATGATGTATCTAATTTAAGTGGTGGTCAACGTAGTAAGGTTTTATTAACAAAACTTATTTTAGCGCAGCCTATGATATTGATTCTTGATGAGCCAACTAACTTTTTAGATGAGGATCAAATTCATTGGCTTGAGGATTATTTATCTAATTATGAAAATGCCTTTTTACTTGTATCTCATGATGTTGCCTTTTTGAATAGAGTAGTTAATGTTATATATCATATGGATGATGGTACTTTAACTAGATATACTGGTAATTATGATAATTATATGCAAATGTATGAGCTTAAGAAGCGTCAGCAAAATATGGCTTATGAGCGTCAGCAAAAGGAAATAAAGGCTCTTGAAACTTTTATAGCTAAGAATAAAGCTAGAGTAGCGACTACTGATTTGGCTAAATCTCGTCAAAGAAGATTAGATAAAATGGAAATTATAGATAAGGCTAAGGAAGTAATTAAGCCAACATTTAAATTTAAGGAATGTGGAGCATCTGGTAAGTTTGTTTTTACGGCAAATGATTTAGTTATTGGCTATAATGAGCCTTTATCATCTAAGATTAATTTTGTTATTGAGCGTGGTCAAAAGGTTGTTATAAAGGGTGCAAATGGTATTGGTAAATCAACATTATTAAAAACTCTATTAGGTATTATTCCGCCATTATCAGGAGAATGTAAGCTTGATTATAATATTCATTATGGATATTTCCAACAGGAAGAGGAATATTCTAAAAATTCTGCATTAGAAGAGATTTGGAATATGTATCCATCTATGACAAATGCTGAGGTTAGAGGAGCACTCGCTTCATGTGGTTTAACTAAGGATAAGATTGAATCATTAATGATGGTATTATCAGGAGGAGAAGCAGCAAAGGTTCGTTTATGTAAAATAATGCTTCAGGAATGTAATACATTAGTATTAGATGAACCAACTAATCATTTAGATGTATATGCGAAAGATTCACTAAAGGAAGCAATTAAGGCTTTTAAGGGTACTGTAGTATTAGTATGCCATGAGGCTGAATTTTATCAGGATATCGCAACTAACATCTTTGATGCTGAAAAATGGACAACAAAGATTCTATAGGAGGCTTTTATGAAGGAATACAAAAACATTAAGGTAGGGTATATTCCAGATTGTGAAATTGAATATAATAAAAAGAAATATTTAATTCATGATGTTATTGATAATGAAGATATATTAGTAGATACAAGTAAAAATTATCCTGTTTTAGCTAAGGTAACAAAGCCTAGTGAATTTAGAATAAATGATGGATGTCCTTTTCAAAAGGAATGTGGTGGATGTCAATTCATGCATATTTCTTATGAATATGAGCTTAAACTAAAGAAGGATTTTATTAATGATTTATTTAAGCCATTTCATTTGAAGAAAGAAATTGAAATTGTTCCAATGTTTGACCCTTATCATTATCGTAATAAATGTCAAATGACTTATAAGCTTTCGAAATCTAAAAAGGTTGTTTGTGGTTTATATGAGGAATATTCTCATCGTATTGTTACAATCTCAGATTGTATGTTACAGGCTACACATGCAAATGAGGTTATAAAGGCTTTAAATCAAATTTTAACTAAAAATAAAATTACTCCTTATGATGAAAAAACAAGAACAGGAGTATTAAGACATATCTATATTCGTTATGGCTTTAATTCAAAGGAAACAATGCTTGTTTTAGTTACTAATGGAGAAATATTCCCAGGTAGAGGTAATGTCGTAAAGGATATAAATAAAGCTAATTTAGGTATTACTACAATTGTTCAAAATTATAATTCAAGAGATACCTCTATTGTTATGGGAGATAGAGAAAAGGTTCTAATGGGACCTGGATATATTTATGAAATGGTAGGAGATTTTAAATTTAAAATTTCTTCTAAATCATTCTTCCAGGTAAATACAGTAGGTATGAAGAAGCTTTATGATTTAGCCCTATCTAAATCAGGTATAACTAAAAATGATATTGTTATTGATGCATATTGTGGTGTTGGTACTATCTCTATTTTTGCTTCTAAATATGCTAAAGAAGTAATTGGTGTTGAATTAAATAAGGATGCTATAAAGGACGCGAACATAAATGCTAAACTTAATAAAATTACTAATATTGAATTTATAGCTGATGATGCAACAAACTTTATGACTCATTTAGCGCAAGCTAGAACAATAATAGATGTTGTAATTATGGATCCTCCAAGAGATGGGTCTACAAAGCAATTTATTAACGCAATAGGATATTTAAAGCCTAGAAGTGTCATTTATATTAGTTGTGATCCTAGATCATTAAAGAGAGATTTATATACTTTCTTTGATAATGATTATTCTATAAAAAGCATAGATGCGGTAGATATGTTTGCGAGAACAATGCATTTGGAGACGGTATGCTGTCTTTCGCGGAAAAATTTTGAAAAATAAGTCTAGTAAGTAATTATATAAATATAATTAACCAATATAATTATCTTAAAAATTAGACATTATAAATAATAGACATTTTGTATTTTTTATTCTATAATTAATTTGAATTTTTGCGTATGGCAAAATTAGGGGTTTAAAATGGAAAAGAAATATCAAGTATTTATTAGTTCTACATTTGCAGATTTTGTAGAGGAAAGAAAAGCACTTTTTGATGTGGTGTTAACAACTGATTGTATACCCGCTGGAATGGAATCTTTTGTTGCAACTGACGATGAACAATTTGAGGTAATAAAGCGAGTCATAGATCTGTGCGATTATTATATTCTATTAATTGGTGCAAGGTATGGTACGATTAATGATAAAACTGGTAAAAGTTACACTGAAATGGAATATGATTATGCGATAAGCAAGAAGATACCTGTTCTTGTTTTTGCTAGAAATAATGCTGATGAATTGCCAGAAAATATGAAAGATACAGATGAGCAAAAGAAAAAGAAACTTATTTTCTTTAAGGAAAAAGCTATGAAAAATAGGCTGGCAACTGTTTGGAATACTATTGATGAATTAAAATATAGAGCTGCTATATCTATTATGAATGCAAAGACTCAATTTGACAGACCAGGATGGATAAGAGGAGATTCTGTAATAAGTCAAGAAACTTATTTAGGTATTATAGAAGAAAACACTAGATTAAAGAAAGAAATTGAAAATAATTTAAATCCTATTTCTTCTATCTCTGAATACGATTATTTACAAAAGAAAATAACAATAAATTTTATCGAAACAGTTTATGTATGGGTTTCAGGAATGAGAGCCGGCCAAAAACAATTAACATTTACTTTTGAAGAAATCTTTAAGCAAATTTCTGGTGGCCTTACTGCTATGGTTGATATTTTGAAGTTTAATGAATTAGTGGATAATCTATGTCATGGATATCATACTAATGATATAACACATAATAAAATCAAAGCATTCTTTATCGGAAAAGGATTAATTAAATCTGATAACTTAAAAAATAAAAATACATTAACTGAAGTGGTTGGCTTAACTGAAAAAGGTTTATCACTAATGTCAAAATTATCTGAATAAGTTTTATTACTATAGTAATAACAGGTTACTGTTCACTCGTAAATAGGTAAAAAATAAAACCAATGGAAAAGCCCTACACAAAAATGACTTTGTGTAACCTTCCATTG
>CAKQBG010000015.1 GCA_934216145.1 uncultured Anaeroplasma sp. | reverse complement strand
GGAGGATTTTTTTATCTAATTTCTTAAAAAAATAAGAGATGAAAATACTCTCTATAATTTAAAGGTGTATCTACTCCTTAAAATTTAGAGGTGTATATGCTACTCCGTATAATTTAGATAACCAATTTAATTATTTTGAAAAATAGTCTATATTGAATAATATAGGCTTTTTTGTTATAATTAGTTGGAATTCTTTTTGAAAAGGAGTGTTATGAATGGGAAAGAAATTTTATTTAACTACTGCTATCGCATATACATCAAGTAAGCCACATATTGGTAATGTATATGAGGCTATTTTAGCTGATGCGATTGTTAGATATAAAAAGAAAGATGGCTTTGATACATATTTCCAAACAGGAACTGATGAGCATGGCCAAAAGATTGAACAAAAGGCAATTGGATTAGGTATTACACCTAAGGAGCATGTTGATCATATTTCTGGTGAATTAAGAAAAACATATGATATGATGAATGTTAAATATGATAATTTCATTAGAACTACTGATACATATCATGAAAAACAAGTTGCTTTAGCCTTTGAAAAGCTATATAAAAAGGGTGATATTTATAAGGGACAATATGAAGGACATTATTGTGTTGCTTGTGAATCATATTTTACTGAAAAGGATTTAGTTGATGGTTGCTGCCCTGATTGTGGTGGAAAGGTTGAATTAACTAAAGAGGAATGCTATTTCCTTAAGCTATCTCCATATCAGGATAAGCTATTAAATTACATTAATTCTAATCCAGGATTTATTCAGCCTGAATCAAGAAAAAATGAAATGATTAATAATTTCTTATCATCTCCACTTCCAGATTTATGTGTTTCAAGAACAAGCTATAAATGGGGTATTCCTGTTAATTTTGATCCTAAGCATGTTATTTATGTATGGATTGATGCCCTATTAAATTATGTAACTGGTATTGGATATGATGTTAATGGAAATAATGGTGAATTATTTAATAAATATTGGCCAGCTGATATACATTTAATTGGTAAGGATATTTTAAGATTCCATACTATTTATTGGCCTATTATGCTAATGGCATTAGATTTACCTTTACCTAAGACTGTATTTGGTCATCCATGGATTTTAATGAATCATGGTAAGATGAGTAAGAGTAAGGGTAATGTAATTTATGCTGACGATCTAGTAGATTTATTTGGTGTTGATGCTGTTAGATATTATGTATTACATGAAATTCCATTTGCTCAGGATGGAAATATTACATATGAACTAGTATGTGAGAAGAATAATTCAGATCTTGCCAATACTTATGGTAATTTAGTTAATAGAACTATTGCTATGGTTAAGAAGTATTTTGGTGATGAGGATATTTATAAGAGTGAAGGAACTGAATTTGATTCTAAGCTTAATGATGCTGTAAAGTCTTCAGTTAGTGAATATAAGAGCTTAATGGATCAATATAAGGTTGCTGATGGTATAGAAGCAGTTATGAAGCTTTTACGTCAATCTAATAAGTATATTGATGAAACTGCTCCATGGGTATTAGCTAAGGACGAAGCAAAGAAGGAAGTATTAAGAACTGTTCTATATAATTTATTAGAAGCAATTCGTATTTCTTCTATTTTACTTGAACCTATTATGCCTTCAACTAGTGAAAAGGTATATTCATATTTAAATACTAAGCTTACTTCATTTACTGATTTAGATTTCGATAAGGAAGCTAAATATAATGTTAATTCATCTGAAGTATTATTTAAGAGATTAGATGTTAAAGAGGTAATGGAGGCAGTTGAAAAGAAGGAAGCATTAGCTAAAAAGCCAGAGGTAAAGGTAGAAACAGAATCTAAGCCTTTAATCTCTATTGATGATTTTGATAAGCTTGAGCTTGTTGTTGGTCAAATTGTTGAAGCTAAGAAGCATCCAAAGGCTGATAAGCTATTAGTATTTAAAATCAATATCGGTACTGAGGTTAGACAAATTGTTTCTGGTATTGCTAAATTCTATTCACCTGATGAATTAGTAGGTAAGAAGGTTGTTGTTGTAAAGAATCTTACTCCTATTAAGCTTAGAGGAGAAGAATCACATGGTATGTTATTATGTGCTTCTGATAAGGATGATAAGGTATTAGAATTACTTAATGTTGATAAATTAAATCCTGGAGATATTGTAAGATAATGCAAGCAAATGTTTCTGCCCCTAAGAAAAAGGGCTTTAAGCTAGATAAGGCTGAATTAAAGGATATAGGCTTTAGATTATTTATTGTTTTAATTTCATCTGCATTATATGCTTTATCAGTTGCTTGGTTTTTGGATCCCGCTGGATTATTATCGTTAGGTTTAACTGGTGTAGGCCAAATATTCAACAGAATGTTTATTTTAATTACTGATGGAAAAGTTAATATTCCAGTTGGTGTATTTACCTTTGTATGTAATTTACCACTATGCTTAATTGGCTTTAGATATGTATCACCCAAATTTGTTATTTATACATTATGCTCAGTATTAATAATGTCAATATTTTTGATGGGCTGGATTCCATGTCCTGTTTCTATGAATGGAGGAATCACTTGGGTTCCTACTAGTGAGCTTGTTAATGGTGTATATATGCTTGATGGTAATGCATATTACATATTTGGAATTAACCCTGAAACTGAGAAGCTATTCCTATCTATTATTGCTGGTATTTTATGTGGTATTGGCTTAGGAATTGCTTTAAGATATGGTGTATCAACTGGTGGTGTTGATATTATTGCTCAAGCAGTTAATTTAAAGGATTCTAAGTTTTCTGTTGGTACTGCATCAATGGTATTTAATATTATTATTGCATTTCTTGGCGGAATTCAAATTGGTATGATTAATATTTCTTTCTATACAATTATATTTATTATTATATGTAATATTGTATTAGATAAGATTCATACTGCTTACACATTCCAAAGATTAGATATTATTACAACAAAGCCTGATGAAATTACTAAGGCTTTATTAGAAACTGTAAATCGTGGTATCACTCTTTCTAAGGTTGAGGGAGGATTTACTCATACTGAAAAATTTGATTGTATTATGGTTGTTTCTTCCTATGAGGTTGATAAGGCTAAAAATGTAATCTTCTCAGTTGATAAGGATGCTTGGGTTACGGTTTCACCTATAAAGAAAATATTTGGTGCTTTCTTTAAGCACACTATTATATAAGAGGCAGTAATGCCTCTTTTTTGAGGTATATATATGCACATATTTAAACATTTTAAAACTATAACAAAGCATAAGCTTGTTGTTATGAAGCTATGCTTTAAGGCTGGTTTATATAAACAAGGACTATTACATGATTTATCTAAATATTCATTTGTTGAATTTTTTAATGGAGCTAGATTTTATCAAGGAACATATAGTCCAAATTATAATGAGAGAAAGAAAAAAGGCTATAGTGAGGCTTGGATGCATCATAAGGGGAGAAATAAGCATCACTGTGAATATTGGATTGATGTTAATCCTAATTCTAATTGCTATGAGCCTGTAAAAATGCCAAAAAAATATTTAGTTGAATCTGTTTGTGATCGTATTGCTGCGACTAAAATATATAGTGGTAAATCATTTACTAGGGATGGAGCTTTAAATTATTTTTATAAGGAAAAGGATTATATTCCTATGCATGAGGATACTAAAAAAGAAATGGAAAGAATATTAATATTATATAATGATTATAATGATAAGGAATTCTTTAAATATTTAAAGCAATATGTTAAGGAGAAGTGATTAAATGCCATCATGCTTTTTACATCAATTTTATGCCGAAAAAATAATAAATTTAGTATCTGATGATATTAAAGCTAAAATAACAAATAAGGATTTATATTTAATAGGAGCTTTAGGACCTGATCCTTTATATTTTTATTTTTCATTAAAGGGATTATCTTTATATAAGAAATCTATAGCTATTCATTTAGGTTCTATAAGAAATATCTTATTGAATATTGATAAGAATAATAAAAATCATATATCCTTTTTATTTGGATTAATTACTCATTATGTTTTTGATAAGAATATTCATAAATATATTTCGATTATTAATCCTAAAAATGATTTACATGTATTAATAGAATCTGAGTTAGATAAAAGATTAGGTATAAAATATTATGGTAAAAGGATTAAATTTCATGATGGAATTAAATATAAAGGTTTAAACTTTAATTACATACCATTAGTATATAATGTTTCACCTAGACAATTTAAATTTAGTTTATTTATGATGCGCAATGCTATATCATTTTCAATGACATATAATTATATTAAAAGATTCATATTTAAGCTATTTCTAATAATTTCTTTTAATAATAAAAAATATAAGGATTTACAAATAAAAAAAGAAGATGATCATAGTATTGATAGTTATTTAAATGATATTAATGTTATTATTGATTCTTCTATTAAAGAAATAATAGATTATTTTAAGGAATTTAATGACTATTTAAATGAAATAAAAAATACTATTTCCTTAGGAAATGAATATAATTTCTTAGGAGAAAAAATAGATTAAAAAAAGCTAGTTAATATAAGCTGGTTATAAACCAGTTTATATGCTAGCTTTTTATTTTTATTCAATTATTTCTATTTTTGTATCACAATTCTTTATAGTTATTATATTTATAATAAGCATAATAAATTGTGCAATTCCTGGTATTACAGAAATTGAAAGTAATGTAATTGCAATTGTGATATATAAATAGAATTCAGTTGTAAAAATATTTTCAGTATTAGCTGTAACACAATTAGTTAATGCAAATATTAGATTTGATAGTCCAAATAGCATTAATAATGATGAAACAATTGTAAGAGAAGCAGTAACTATAAATATTACCACTTGCTTTTTAGCTTTTTTCTTATCACTTGCTTCAGCATATGTCATTATAGAAATGGAACTACCTAAAGCTATAAGACCAACTAGATATCCTACAATAGAATAATTAATTAAATTTATTATAGAATTACCCATTGATTTTATATTATTTATATATTGAGCTAAATCATTTGAATCATTTTCAATAATCTTTATTACATTATCTATAAAGTTTAAAATTGTAGCTGATGAAGAAAATATTGAAATTATAAATGGAGCTACTAATCCTAAAATTCCGATTACTAGTGCTAATATCATTGAAGCTGATTTTTTATTTTCCGAATTATGAAACACTATTGCTAATAAAACTAAAATTACTATATTAGATAGTGGAAAATATCTAAAATTAACTCTTAATATTAAAAATACAGCCGCAATAGCTAATAATGTTATATTTGATATTTTTTTCATATAATCTCCTATGATACTATTGTATCTAAATCATATTCGTGAAATAATGCATATATGTTTTTAGGTATTTCACATTCAAAATAAGTACCATAATTTTGATATTCCTTTCTAATTATAGTAGCTTTTTTCTCTATAATATTTGATAAATCACCTTTACTATAAGGAATTAATAGTCTTGCATGCATTGTAGATGGTGATATTTCTTCTAATATTGAATTGATTAGCTCATCTAATCCTTCTTTAGTTTTATTAGAGTATTTAATAGATTTAAAGCCAGTAACAGTCATATCCTTATCAGAATCATTTAAATCCCATTTATTTAATAAGAATATTGTAGGTATATTTATAGCATTTAATCCATCTAATACATCTAAAACTACATTTAACTCCTCATTTATATAGGGACTACTTGAATCTAATACATGGATTATTAAATCAGCATTTTTAACCTCTTGTAATGTTTGATAGAATGATTCAACTAGATTATGAGGTAGCTTTGATACAAATCCTATTGTATCTACCAGCATAAAATCAGTTTTATTAATAGTTATTTTTCTATTAAATGTTGATAGTGTAGCAAATAATTGGTCCTTAGCTAATACCATTTTATCTTCATTGTTAACGTATTCTAAAATAGTATTCATTGTTGATGATTTACCAGCATTAGTATATCCGACTAATGCGACTATTGGTATTTCATTTCTTTTTCTTTTTTCTATTTGGTTTATTTTCATTTTTCTAATTTGAGCTAATTCATCCTTAATATGATAAATCTCACTCATTAAATGTCTTCTATCTAATTCTCTTTGAGTTTCACCGCTACCACGAGTTTTTGTAGCACTACCGCCACCGATTCTATCATCCTTTTCTCTTAGATATTGAATTCTTGGTAATAAATATAGATCCTTAGCTAGTTTTATTTCAAGCTTAGCTTCTTTATTTTGAGCTCTAAGCTCAAATATTTTTAATATTAAATAGCTTCGATCAATTACACTAACCTCTAAATATTCCTCAATATTTCTTAATTGGGTTGGTGTTAATTCATCATTAAATACTACAATATCAATTGAATTGGCTATTACTGAAATAGATATTTCACTTAATTTTCCACTACCAACATAGGTTTTAGAATTTGGCTTATCTAATGATTGATAAAAAAAATCAATTGCTTCTATATCGATTGCATCACATAATCCCTTTAATTCCTCTAGTGAATATTTGATATTATATCTATCATCCTTTGTTGTTACTCCTACTAATAATGCTCTCAAAATAATACTTCCTTTATACTTCTAATTGAATTCTTTTTTTGTTCTTTTTAATTCTATATTCTAAAAATAAATAAATAATTAGGCTTAATATCATTAATAAATAATAAGTAATAAATCTCCATAGCATCATTCCTGATACCGCAACTGATTTTGATACTCCCTTTAAATTAACAAATAATGATTGGAAGGCAAATTCAATTCCTCCTGAAGCACCAGGTGTAGGGATAAAGCATGTCATAGCTATAGAGAAGGTTGTCATTGCGATTACAACACCAATTTCTCTAAATGAAATTGGTAGATTTAATGCTTTAAGAATAAAAAATGGTAAACTATAGAATACTAATAAGCTTAAAAGTTTAAATAGTGTTGCGAGGAAAAATTTTCCTTTATGCTTAAAAGTTTCTTTAAAAGCATTTTGAGCTTCTGTACAATAGCTTTCAAATTTAACTGATGTATCTTTAAAATTACCTTTAAATATTTTTAAATTAGTAAAGAAATGAACAATTTTTATTAAGCCATTTTTTATTTTTTTTGAACAGCCAATTGCGATATATAATAATAGGACTAATATGTTTAGCATTAAACCTACAACAATCAATATTTGAATGGCATCTATACCTTTTGATAATTCTTGATAATAAATAAGAGATAATAAGCACAATATTACTATTGCGACCTGATTTACAGTTGAATTTATTAATAACGCTCCAGTTGAACGAGAGCTATCAATATTAAATCTAGAAAATTCAATAACCTGCATTGGTTGAGCACCAGTATTTGATGGAGTAATTCCGTTGAAAAAGTACTCTATAGAGCCAATCATAAATTGATCCTTTTTTCTAATTTCGCCTTTTTTGGTATTTAATACTAGCATAAGTGATAAAGGATTTAAGAATAGATATAATAATAAAACTAAAAAGGCTAATAATATCCATAGGATATTAACACTTTCTAGAACTTTAAATATTTCATTCATATCATTTGAAAGGACGATTATTAATATCATCGCTATTGTTATTACTGCAAAGAATATATACTTTATTACTTTCTTCATGATTCCTCCTTATTAATATTATAAACACCTATGTGAAACATTATATATTATTTTATAATAAATTTCTATTTATTAATTATATTTCTTGGTATTTTTATTTATCTTTAAACATATACTAGTGATTAGGAGGGGATACCATGGAGCTTAATCAAAGAGCTAGAGTTATTTTAGAATTAGCTAGGAAATATTCAACTATGAACGGAATTGAAACTATGGGTAGTGAATATTTAATATTAGCTATGTATGAAACAGAAGATAGCTTATGTCATTTTTTATTAAATGAATATGAGGTTACACATAAGGAAATAGAAGAGAAAACAAGAAATATTTTTATTTTAAGGCATAATAAAGGAGAATATAATTCTTCACTTGAGAGGATATTAGAGAGAGCTAATGAATTAGCTAATGGTGATAAAATATCAGAAGAGCATATATTTATGAGTATATTAGAAAATAGAAATACTATTGCTTGTTCAATATTAGAATCACTTGGCTTATCTATTTCTGATTTAATTTTGGACGTGAAGGAAATATATGATTTTGATAGTAGTGGTACTGATGAAATATCATATATAAAAAATATTACAAAAAATATAAAAAATGGAGAATATAATAGGTTTATAGGTAGAGAGGATTATTTAAATAGGCTTGATATTATTATTCATAGAAGATATAAAAATAATCCCTTATTAATTGGAAATGCTGGAGTTGGAAAAACAGCTTTAGTTGAAGGATATGCGAAAAAATTAGTAGATAATAATGAGAATCTAACTATATTAGCTTTGAATTTAACCTCTATGGTAGCTGGTACTAGATATAGAGGAGATTTTGAAGAAAGATTCGATAAATTTATGAAGGAGATCGCAACAAGGAAGGATGTATGTATTTTTGTTGATGAAATACATACTATTGTTGGTGCTGCAACAAATGATGGTAATTTGGATGTAGCAAATATGCTTAAGCCACATTTAGCTCGTGGTGATATTAAGCTTATTGGCGCGACAACCCTAGAGGAATATCATAAAACTATCGAAAAGGATAAAGCGTTATTAAGAAGATTTCAGCCTGTATTTATTAGTGAACCTAGTATTGAAGAAACAAAGAATATTCTTTATGGTATTAAAGAGGATTATGAGAAGTATCATAATGTTTTGATTAATAATGATGTTTTAGATTATTTATTAAAATCTTCTAATAATAAGATATTAAATAGATTTAGACCTGATAAATGTATTGATATATTAGATGAAGCAATGAGCTATGCTTCTATTAATAATAAAAAAGAATTAGATTATAATGATGTTGATTTTGCGATAACAGGAAAAAAGGATAATAGATGTAATACGCATTATCCAGAAATGGAAAAATATGAATGGCTATATCAAGTTGGAATTTTAGAAGGAAGTCCTTTATTAAAGCTTAAATATGAGGGTAATAAAGATGGACTTGATTTATTAGTATTAGATAATTTAGAGATATTTAATATTGGACTTGAGGCAGTTTTAGAAATAGATTTGGGTATTTATAAGGATAGAAGTATGCTTCAAACGTTGATTGGAGCGCCACCTGGATATGTTGGATATGATGATGATGGTATTTTATCTAAGCATTTGCTTGAGTATCCTATGTCTATTTTAGTTTTCAAGAATATGGATAATTCTTGTAGTGCTATTAAAGCTTTTATTTATTCTATTTTAGATAGAGGCTTCTTTATGGATCAAAGGGGTAGAAAAATAGAATTAAATCATACTATATTTATTATTGAAGGGCTTAATGATAAGGCAAGATTAGGATTTACTAATATTAATACTGATAAATCTATTTTTGATGAGGATATTAAAGGAAAATATGATACAATTCCTTTAAATAACTATTATAGTGATGCATTAAGAAGATATTCTTATGAGATATCTTTTGATTTTGATATTGATTCTTCAAATAAAAATAAAGTTAATAGCTATTTATATAGTTTTTTAAAGAATAATAAAAAGGGTAAATATCTAATTCATAGAGATGAAATTGATTTTAAGGATAAAATAGCTTTAAAAAAGGAATAGATAAACTTTAATAAATTAATTTGTGAAAATTCAATAGCTTTTTAGTAAAAAAACTTTAAAAAAAGATTGAAACAGAAGGCATTTTTTAATATAATATAGCAGTAAAAAGCAAATTAATTTTGAAAGGTTGTGTAAATTATGGGAAGAGCCCATGAAGTTCGTGCAGCATCTATGGCAAAAACTGCTGCGATGAAATCATCTAAATATGCTAAATGGGGAAAGGAAATTTTCCAAGCTGCTAAGGCTGGTGTTCCTGATCCTGATATGAATCAAAGTTTAAAGAATGTTATTGCGCGTGCAAAGAAGGATCAATGTCCTGCTAACGTTATTCAACGTGCAATTGAGAAGGCTAAGGGTGTAGCATCTGGTGCATCTAAGGAAAAGGTATATGAAGGATATGGACCTGGACAGGTAGCTGTTATTGTTGAGTGTTTAACTGATAATGATAACCGTACTTATACAGAGGTTCGTACTGCATTTAATAAAACAGGTGGTACAATTGGTACATCTGTAAGCTATATGTTTAATCGTAAGGCTCAATTTGTATATGATGGTTTATCTGAGGATGATACAATGATGGCATTAATGGAAGCTGGTTGTGATTTCGAGGATTTATCTACTGATGAGGATGGATTTATTCATATTACTGCAGCTCCTCAAGATTTTGAAGGAATTCGTCATGCATTACTTCAAGCAAAAGAGGATTTAGAGTTCGATACTTGTAGTGTTGATTTAGTTCCTTCTACATATGTTGATTTAGATGAAGATCATTTAGGTAAATTTAAGAGATTATTAGAAGCTTTAAGAGAATATGATGATGTTTCTGAAATTTATCATAATGCTAATTTACCTGAAGAAGACGACGAAGAATAATTTTTCAAATAGTATTAGATTAGATAAGGAAGCTTTTGGGCTTCCTTTCATTTCTTTAAGGAGGGTATTTATGAAAACTATTATTGAAGGAGATCAATTTAATAGAACATTAAAAAGAATGACCCATGAAATATTAGAGAGAAATGAATCTCTTGATGATATCATATTAGTTGGTATTGAGAAAAAAGGAGTACCTATTGCGAAGGAGATTCAAAGCCTTATTTTTAAATTTGAGGGTATTGAAATTCCTTGTGAATCAATAGATATTGTTTCTCATAGAGATGACCATAAAAAGAATGAAGCTTTAAGAACTATTTTTAAGCATAACATTACTAATAAGGTTATTATATTAGTTGATGATGTTTTATATACAGGTAGGTCTGTTAGAGCGGCTATGGATGCGATTATGGATATGGGAAGACCAGCTAAAATTGAGCTTGCGACATTTGTTGATAGAGGTCATAGAGAATTACCTATTAGAGCTGATTTTATTGGTAAAAATATTCCTACAAGTAGAAATGAGAAGGTAGTTTGTGATTTTGAAAATAGAATAGTTAGTATTGAATAATTACTTTTATATGAAAAGATATTATGATATAATAATTTTGAGTTTTTATTTAATGGAAAGGAAAGTAGTATGCTAACAGATTTAGAAATTGCCCAAAAGGCACAAATGAAAAGCATAGTAGATATTGCTTCATCCTTAGGAATTGATGAGGATAAGCTTGAATGCTATGGAAAATATAAGGCTAAGGTAAGCCTAAATTCTTATGGAAATAAAAATGGTAAGCTTATTTTAGTTACAGCTATTAATCCAACTCCTGCTGGAGAAGGAAAGTCAACTACGACTATTGGTTTAGCTGATGCGTTTACTAGATTAGGTAAAAAGAGTGTTATTGCTTTACGTGAGCCAAGCTTTGGACCTGTATTAGGTGTTAAGGGTGGTGCTGCAGGTGGAGGATATGCTCAGGTTGTACCTATGGAGGATATTAATCTTCATTTTACTGGTGATTTTCATGCTATAGAGGCTGCAAATAATACTGTTTCTGCAATTATTGATAATCATATTTATCAAGGTAATGAGCTTCATATTGATCCTACAAGAATTGTATGGCATCGTGTTTTAGATATGAATGATAGAGCTTTAAGAAATATTGTTATTGGTATGGGTGGTCCTACTAATGGAGTTCCTAGAGAGGATCATTTTGATATTGTTGTTGCTTCAGAAATAATGGCTATTTTGTGCTTGAGTAAGGATATGGAGGACTTAAGAGCCCGTTTAGATAGAACTGTTGTTGCATATACATATGATAGAATGCCTGTAACTATTAAGGATTTAGGTGTTACAGGTGCGTTAATGATGATATTAAAGGATGCTATTATGCCTAATTTAGTTCAAACATTAGAGGGAACTCCCTGCTTAATTCATGGTGGACCTTTTGCTAATATCGCTCATGGCTGTAATTCAGTAATTGCTACTAAGATGGCATTATCATTATCAGATTACACTATTACTGAGGCTGGCTTTGGGGCTGATTTAGGTGCTGAGAAGTTCTTTGATATTAAATGTAGAGAAGCTGATTTAAAGCCTTCATGTGTTGTTATTGTTGCGACTATTCGAGCTTTAAAGATGCATGGTGGAGTTTTAAAGGAGGATTTAGCTGTATCTAATGTAGGAGCATTAGAGAAGGGCTTTAGTAATCTTGAGAAGCATATTGAGAATATCAAGAAATTTGGTCTTCCTTATGTTGTAGCTATTAATAAGTTTGCAACTGATTCAGATGAAGAATTAGAAGCATTAGAAAATTGGGCTTTAAATAATAATCATCCTGTTAGTCTTTCTGATGTATGGGCTAAGGGTGGAGAAGGCGCAATTGATTTAGCTCGAAAAATTGAACATGAAATTGAAGTAAAACCAAATAATTTCAATTTCCTATATGATAAAAATGATACACTAAAGAAGAAAATTACTACAATTTGTAAGGAAATTTATGGGGCTTCTAATGTGGAATTTACACAAGAGGCTAAGAATCAAATGTCTAGACTTACAAAGCTTGGCTATCAGGATTCTTTAATTTGTATGGCAAAGACTCAATATTCATTATCAGATAATCCTAAGCTTTTAGGAAGACCTTCTGATTTTACTGTAACAATTCGTGGAGTTACTCCATCAATTGGTGCTGGCTTTGTTGTTGCTTTATCAGGTGATATTATGCGTATGCCTGGTTTACCAAAGGAGCCTGCAGCTAATAGAATGGATGTTGTAGATAATAAAATAATAGGATTATTCTAGGAGGAAATATGGAGTACATAATTGGAAAAAGACAGGTAGTTATGAATTTCTCAGAGAAATTCTGTAAGACTGAAAATGAAGTTTTATCTTCAGATTGCTTTGCTGATGTTTGGGGTAAATATGTTAAGCATTTATATCAAACTGAAAATCAAGCATTTTTAAAGGTTTTAAAGGTTTTCCCTAAAAGCAAGGTTGAAGCACAAACAATAAAGCTATTTAAGCTTTTATTAAGCTTCTCTGTTGAAGAGGTTTCAGCAATGGATCCTTTTTATAATCAAGCTCTAGAACAAAGAGATGTTTTATATGACTTAGTTCAAAACTTTTATGATTATTGGAGACGTCTTGAGCGTTATGCTGTTATCTATTCAAGAGTAACAAGAGATGGTGTTGAATCATCAAGCTTTATTGAAGCACAAAATGAATTTACTGATGTTGTTTTAAAGACATATAGAACTATTTGTGAAAAACTTTATGGTCATAGATTCCCTATTTATAGACAATTACCAAGTGGTGTTAATGCTGCATTATTAATTTCTAAGAATGAATGGATGCCTAAAAATAGTAAGTATCATTTCTTATCTAAATGTGAGGCAATTGATCAAATTCTAATTCGTCCACCTTTTATTTCATATTCTGAAAAGAATAAGAGAACTGGTACTTATCAAGAGGCGAAGGAAAATCCTATTAATTGGTTTAAGGATAGTTTTAAAGCAACTGAATATTATTGTTATGCAGCTAGAGTTGGTTCTTGCTTGGCATATGTATATTTCCGTAGAGATTATTTAGCTCATGGTGTTACTATTTGTAATTTGTTTGAATTTGTACCTGTATCTGAAGTTAAGGGTCAAAAGCCAGATTTAATTTATGTATATGGTGCAGATTATGATGATGAATCATATTTCTATTATGATAGTGAAGATGATATTTATGTAGGTGCAGCACCTCATAATTCATCTATTGATTATTTTGGATATATGAAGAAAATGCTATTAACATTATATAATGTTAAGATGATTAGTGAAGGCTTCTTACCACTTCATGGTGCATGTGTTCATATTACTATGAAGAATGGTGCTACTAAGAATATTGTTATTATTGGTGATAGTGGTGCTGGTAAGAGTGAATCATTAGAAGCATTAAGCGCTGTAGCTGGTGATGATATTTCTTCACAATTAACAGTATTTGATGATATGGGAACATTTAAGCTTGATGACCATGGCCTTATTAGAGCGTATGGGACTGAAATTGGAGCCTTTGTTAGACTTGATGATATGACATCAGGCTATGCTTATAAGGAAATGGATAGAGCTATATTCATGAATCCTGATAAGACTAATTCAAGACTTGTTATCCCTGTAGCTACATATAATCAAATTATGAAGGGCTATAAGGTTGATATGCTATTATATGCGAATAACTATGATGCTGAATGTGATTCAGAGGTTGAATTCTATAGTACTGTAGAGGATGCTAAAAAAATATTTATTCGTGGAGCTCGTCGTGCTAAGGGTACTACTCAGGAAATGGGTATGACTGAGTCATTCTTTGCTAATCCATTTGGACCTGTACAAAGAGAAGCTGAAACACGAGTTATCATTGATAAGATGTTTGAAGAGCTATTTAACGAGGGAGTTCCTATCGGAGTATTACATACAAGACTTGCAGTACCTGGAATGGAACATACGGGTCCTCAAGCAGCAGCTAAAAAATTATTTGAGATTCTAGGTAAGTAAAAATGGTTAAGATTGGAATAATAATGGGTTCTACCTCAGATTATGAGGTAATGCAGGATGCATGTAAGACTTTAGATAGCTTTGGTGTTGAATATGAGTGTAAGGTTGTTTCTGCTCATAGAACTCCTGATTTAATGTATGAGTATGCTCATACAGCAAAGGATAGAGGAATTAAGGTAATTATTGCTGGAGCTGGTGGAGCTGCTCATTTACCTGGTATGGTTGCCGCTATGACTACTCTACCTGTAATTGGTGTACCAGTTAAGTCTCGTGCCTTAAATGGACTTGATTCTTTACTTTCAATTGTGCAAATGCCTGGTGGTGTACCTGTTTTAACAGTTGCGATTAACGGGGCTAAGAATGCGGCATTATCAGCAGTTTCTATTTTAGCTACTACTGATGATGAATTAAGTGAGAAACTTGTTGAATTTAGAAAAAACCAAACTAATAGTGTTTTAGAAGCTAAGCTTAAATAATATATTTTTAGATAAGGGGTATTTTAAAAATACCTCTTTATTTTTGTGATAAATTGCTTGTTTTTTTCTTGTCATTGATATAAAAAAAACTTATAATAAGGAATGGGTGATAAGAATGACTTTACAGCAGCTAAAATATGTAATAACAATAGCGAATACAGGCAGTATGCATACTGCTGCAGAATCTTTATTTATTACACAGCCTAATTTATCTAAGGCTATTAGAGATTTAGAAGAGGAAATGGGTATTATCATTTTTAATAGAACTAATAAGGGAGTTTTATTAACAGAGGATGGATTAAAGTTTTTATCCTATGCTAGACAGGTTGTTGAACAGGCTGATTTACTTGAGGATAGCTTTAAGAATAAGGAAAGTATTAAAAGAATATTTGCTATTTCATCTCAGCATTATGGATTTGTTGTTAATGCGTTTGTTAATCTTGTAACAGTATTAGGTAAAGAAAAATATGAATTTTCATTAAGAGAGTGTAAAACCTATGAAGTTATAAATGATGTAAAGGATGGAAGAAGTGAATTAGGTGTTATTTATTTATCTAAGTTTAATAAGGATATAATAGATAAATTTATTATAAATAATGGTTTGAAATATAAATTTATATTTGAGGCTAAGCCTCATGTGCTATTAAGTAAGAATCATCCTTTAGCTCATGAGAAAATATTAACTCTTGAGAAATTAAGTGATTATCCTAGATTAAGTTATGATCAGGGTACTAATAATTCCTTTTATTTTTCTGAAGAACCACACGCAATTGAATTAGTTGGAAAATCAATAATTGTATCAGATCGTGCTACGTTATTTAACATACTAATTGGATTAAATGGTTATACAATATCATCAGGAAGAATATCTAATTCTCTTGATGGTGATAATATTATTTCTATACCACTTGAAACGGATGAAATAATGGATATGGTTTATGTATATAATCCAGATAAGCCAATGAAGGAAATAACTAAAATGTATTTAGAAATATTGAAAAACGAGGTAAATATATGAATAAGCTTTTTTTAGTAGGTGATTCTACAGTATCAAGCTTTAATGATGATACTTATTATTATTCTAGATATGGATATGGTACTCAATTATTTAAATATTTAAGTAATCTTGAGATTATTAATTTAGCATTATCAGGAAGAAGCTCTAAAAGCTTTAAAAAAGATAAAAATTTTGAAATTTATAGAAATGATATTTCAAGTGGAGATTATGTCATAATTGGTTTTGGACATAATGATGAGAAATATGATGATATGTTAAGATTTACTAATGCTTTATTGCCTAGTAATGATGAGAATTCTTTTAAATTTCATTTAAAGGAATATATTGATATAGCAAGAAATGTATCAGCGACTCCAATATTATGTACACCTATTACTAGATATCACTCTAATAATGAATATTCACTTGAATGCCATAAAAATGAATATGGTGATTACCGTATGGCAATTATTGAACTTGGTAAGGAATTAAATATCGAGGTTATTGATTTAACATTATATACTGTTAATCTTTATAAGGAATTTAAGGAATATGCTAGATATTTTCACGCAATTCCTTTAGGAAAGCTTGATGGAGATAGAATCGTTTGTGATTTTGATAGTATGGATAAGACTCATACAAATATACTAGGAGCTTCTTTAGTTGCTTATTATATTGCTTCAACTTCAAATGAATTAAAACAATATTTTAATCATCATGATTCTCCTACTAAAAAGAATGATTTATTTGTTAATCCATTATATAAATATAATGAATATAAAGTTCCTAATTTAGATAATGAAAAATATAAGTATAAGGATTGGTATTATACAATATTTGGTGATATTACATCTAAGGATTATTTTTCATTTGAGAATAAGAATGATTATATTATTATGTCTCAATCTAATGGCTTAGGTGGAAAGATTAATTTAAGCTCTGAAGGTTATTCCTTTTTATTTAAAAAATTATCTATTGATGATAATTTCATAATTGAAGCTAATATGGAAATATTAGAGTCTATTCCTCTTAAGGATCAAGCCTTTGGTTTAATGGTTAGAGATGATTGTTATATGAATCAGGAAACTAAAAAAGAGCTTCATTTATCTAATTATATTTCATCAGGAATGCTAGGACAGGGTACATCTAATCATGTTATATTTTCTAGAGATGGCTTTAGTTCATTAGAAAAGGGTAATTATATTTATAATGATAATTATAAGGCTCATGATATTATTTATGCTAAAATAGAAAGAATTGGTCAAAGAATTAGTTGTGATTTTTCTATTAATGATAATAAGTATCATAATGATTATTATGATTTTGATTTAACTAAGGTAGATAATAAGAATATTTATGTTGGTTTATTTTTAAATAGAGGTACAGTATTGAAGGTTAATAATATTGATCTT
Organism: uncultured Anaeroplasma sp.; assembly: GCA_934216145.1. Classification (GTDB taxonomy): domain Bacteria; phylum Bacillota_I; class Bacilli_A; order Acholeplasmatales; family Anaeroplasmataceae; genus Anaeroplasma. Next base: position 18,942 of record CAKQBG010000015.1, on the reverse strand, counting down.
ACTATTACTGGAAAATCATTAGGTGCATAGAATTATTAATGTTTACTTTCAAATTCTTGACACTAATAATTTAATATTTTATAATTAAGTCAAGTATTAATTCAATTTGTTATAATCGCAAAGCTAGAGAAATTTAGTGACGCAAAGCTATAGGGCCTTTTAACTGGCAGCCAGTTGTCATTTTGAATATTTTTATGGCAACTTTTTTGTCTTATGAAAAGAGGGGGATTCAATGAGATTAAAGGATTTAAGATGGCATATCCTGTTTAGTGTTATATTATTAATTTCATATGCAGCAATTGCTATTTGTTTTTATCTGTCAATAAGTAGTGGTAAGGTTGAATCTTCTATGAAGGAGCTCGGCTTAGAAAAATCTAGTGCTTCTGTTGATTTATTTAATGAGACAGTAACTAGTTATTATAATATTTATTTAAATGGAAATCTAGATAAAATTGATGAATGTCAGAGTCAAACTGGTTTGGCTGAGAAATTCAATAGTATTGAAGATGGAAAGCCTAAGGTTATTATAGCACAGGCTAATTTGTTTGAATCTAATGTATCCTCAAGCTTAAAACAGGATACTGAATTTTATATTTATTTTTATAATAATAAGACAGTTAGTAGAATTAAACTTAAGGATTTACTTGATGAACTATTTAGTGATCAAATATGGTATGCGTTTAACCTTAACGAAACACGTGATAAAATGATTTCAAATAATTCTACTGATAATACAGAATATACTAAGAATATTGAGTCATTGATAGGTACGGCATCAAAGAATGAGGCATTAAAGAATGGTTATTTTAATGAGGTATTAAATTTATCTCGTGGTAGAGGAGTTCTATCTGGAAATAAAACTATTTCTGGTGATCTTTATATTGCGTTTTTTATTTCTACATCTGATGCTTATTTAGGTATTTCTTGGGTTTTAACACAAGCAATTATTTTCTATTCAGCTGGTGTTATTGTTTGTATATTAATGTTATTAATCTTTATTCTTGGATGTAAGAAGGCTTCAACATTATTAAGAGTTGATAGAACCTCTACAGAAAAGACTAAGTCTATGGTTATTAGAATTGATCCTAATGGTAATGTTATATTTACTAATAGAACATTTAAGCAAATGTATGGCTTGACTACTAAGCTAACTAATGTTCATGAATTTATTGATGTTATGACTGAAGAACCAATTCTTGAAACTGTTAAGAAGAATCAATCATTTGAATGTTCTGTTGTAACTGATGATGGTATAGTTCATTATCTACATTTATCTCCTTTATATATTTCTAATTCATATTATTTAATGGGTACAGAAATTACAGTTGATTATGAAAGAAGAAAGCATCTAGAGGAAATGAGTGGTAAGAATGAGGTTACTCATTGTGATAATGGCTTTACATTAGTTAATCAATTTAGAACTATTATTTCCAATTCTGAATCTACTGATTTAGCATTTATTCAATTTAATATTATTAAGCATGAGGATGTTATTTCTGTATTTGGTAGAAAGAATTATTGTTCAGTTCAAAATGAGTTTTTAACTAAGCTTAAGGAGAAGTTTGATAATTTAGCAATATTCCAAATGAGTGAGGCTGAATTTATTGTTATTTTCCCTAATGTTAATTTAGATGATTCTGTTGAGATTGTTAAATCTACATTAGAAGATTTAAAAAGACCATTTAATGTTGAAAGAAATAGTATTTATTTAAATGTTAAAACTGTTATTTATAATTTAAAAAGAGAAGATTTTGCTGATATTACTCTAGATAAGATAATGGATAAGCTTGAATTAGCTTTAAAGAATATTATTAATTATGCTGGTAAGGATTTAATTGTTTATGATCCAGCTATGGATGGTATTTTATTAGCAGCTGATGAGATGGAAAAGGATCTTGAGCATGGCTTAATTAATTCTGAATTTAAGATGTATTTACAGCCTCAATTTGATATAATGAATAATCGTATAGATGGCTTTGAGGCATTAATTAGATGGATGAATCCAAAATATAATAAGCAATCACCTCAGACATTTATTGAATTAGCTGAGGAACGTGGACATATGCTAGATATTGGTCGATTTGTTATTTCTGAATCACTTAAGCTTGCGAAAAAGCTTGAGCCATATAATGTTCATGTATCTGTTAATGTTTCACCTGTTCAGTTACTTCAAGCAGGATTTGTTCAAAATATTGTTGATGAGTTTAAGTCCCTTAATTTAAAGAAGGGTTCCATTGCTATTGAAATTACTGAAACCTTCCTAATGGATAATTTCCATTTAATGAATGAGAAGCTTCATTTATTATATGATTTAGGCTTCCATATTCATCTTGATGATTTCTGTACTGGATATTCTTCAATGCTATATCTAAAGGATTTACCAGTTGATACATTGAAGATTGATAAGGAATTCACTAAGAATATTACTACAAATAAAACTTCTGAGAATATTGTTAAAACAATTTGTAATTTAGCTAATGCTTTAAATTTGGATATGGTTTGTGAGGGTGTTGAAACTGAAGAACAATTAAATATGATGAAAAAATTCGGTTGTAGAGTTATTCAAGGATATTTGATTGGTAAGGCTATGCCATATGAGGAAGCAGTTGTTTTACTTGAAAAATATAATGAGAAAGGTAAGTAGGAGGCTATAGTATGTTTTTAGAGAATATTAATGATGGTTTAGCTATAGTATTAACACTTGTAGCTATACTAGTAACTATTGGTCTTGGTGTATTATTCTTTTTCTTAATTAGAAGAAATATTCTAAAGGAAAAGGAAGAGCATGATGTTATTGTTGAAAATGCTGTAACACAAAGAGCTATGGTTGATTCAATTAATCAATATATAAAGAAGGTAGACCGCTTTGGTGCGTTGACTCTATATTATGTTGATATTGATGGCTTTGGTGATTTAAATGAAGTATTTGGTACTGAGGCATGTGATCAAATGCTAAAGGAGGTAGCTTCTAGAATTCTTCGTGTTTTACCTTATAAGGCATCTTTATGTAGATATAAAAATGATGAATTTTTAATCTTTGTTAAGGATGAGGATAATAAAACAAGAATTGAAAAGCTTGCTTCTCAAATTAATGAAATAATTAATTCCCCATATCAGGTATTAGTTGGTGAAAGTATTAATTTATCTGCTTCAATTGGTATGGTTACATATCCACAGGCTGGTTCTACTTATGATGAGCTATATGCAAATCTAGAGCTTACAACATATGTATCTAAAAGAGATGGTGGTAATAAGTTTACTAATTTCTATGCATCTATTAAGGATGAGGAAACAGACAATATGGCTTATTTCCAGGAAATCAAGAATGCTATTCAAAACAAGGAATTCGTTTTGTATTATCAACCAATTGTTAATTTAAAGGATAAGACAATGGAGGGTGCCGAGGCCCTAATGCGTTGGAATCACCCAACAAAGGGTGTACAGGCTCCATCTACATTCTTGAAGGTCTTAGAACAATCAGGAGATATCAAGTGGGTTGGTGAATGGGGTATTGAATCTATGATTCGTATGCATAACCAAATGGTTGATCGTTTCCCTACTATTCCAATGCGTTTCTCATTAAACTTATCTACTAAGCAGCTACTTGATAGTAGCTTAGCTAATAAGTTTATTGATATTATGAATAAGAATAATGCTAAGCCAGAAGAGTATATGCTAGAAATTTCTGATTTTATGATGGTTGAGCGTATTTCTGTTATTAAGACTAATATTTATAAGCTAAGAGACTTCGGATTTAAGATTGCGGTCGATGGCTTTGAACTTGATGGTCAATCTGTTCAAAATATTCAAAGATCTCCAATTGATGTTATTAAGCTTGGTAGAGGCTTCCTTAAGGATATTGATAATAACTTTATGAAGGAAAGATTCTTACAAATTCTTGTTAAGTATGCAATGGATAATAATCGTCAATTAATTTGCGAGGGTATTGAAACTGCTGAGGTTACTAAATATGTTAAGGAACAAAATGTATTCTATGGCCAAGGTTATTATTTCGCAAAGCCTATGAGCCAAGAGGCATTTACTGAATATGTTGAAAAGCATCAGTATCAAGTATTACTTGATGAGGTTTCATCTCTTGAGGATAGTGAAGCATTATTTAAAGAGGGTGCAGCTATTCCAGATGAGGTTCATGAGGAAACTCCAGAGGAGCTTTTAGAGAGAATCGCTAGAGGCGAAACTATTGATGGTAATGATAAGGAATAATTAAATATAATTTTCTAATAGCAAGGCTTACTAGTCTTGCTATTTTGGTTAATATTTATAATTATGGCACTTGAAAATTACGAATTAGAATGATACAATATTAGGAAAGTTATTTTGAGGAGGAAATTATGGCTTTTTATTATGATGAACCATCTCACACATTTAGTGAGTATTTATTAGTACCAGGATATTCTGATGAAAATTGTATTCCAAGTAATGTTTCTTTAAAGACACCACTTGTAAAGTTTAAAAAGGGTGAACAACCTGCAATTACAATGAATATTCCGATGATTTCTGCAATTATGCAATCTGTATCTAATGATACAATGGCAATTGCATTAGCAAAAGAAGGAGGAGTATCCTTCATTTATGGATCTCAAACTATTGAGAATCAATGTAATATGGTTAGAAAGGTAAAATCATATAAGGCAGGATTTGTTACAAGTGATTCTAATTTATCAATTGATGCAACACTTGCTGATGTATTAGAACTAAAGGAATCTACAGGACATTCAACAGTAGCTGTTACTGAGGATGGAACTGCAAATGGTAAGCTTTTAGGAATTGTTAGTAGTAGAGATTATAGAGTTTCTAGAATGGATTTATCTACACCTGTTAAGGACTTTATGACACCTTTATCTAAGCTTGTTACAGCTAAGGCTGGTACATCTTTAAAGGAAGCTAATGATATTATTTGGGAGCATAAGCTAAATAGTCTACCAATTGTAGATGATAATGGCTGCTTAGTATCCTTCGTATTTAGAAAAGATTATTCTTCTCATAAGGATAATCCACTTGAACTATTAGATTCTAATAAGCGTTATATTGTTGGTGCTGGTGTTAACACAAGAGACTATGAGACAAGAATTCCTGCATTAATTGAGGCTGGTGCTGATGTATTATGTATTGACTCATCTGAGGGCTTTTCAGCATGGCAAAAGAATACTATTAAGTGGGTTAGAGAAAAATATGGTGATTCTGTAAAAATTGGTGCTGGTAATGTTGTTGATAAGGAAGGCTTCCGTTTCTTAGCTGAATGTGGTGCTGACTTTATTAAAATTGGTATCGGTGGTGGTTCTATTTGTATCACTCGTGAAACAAAAGGAATTGGCCGTGGACAAGCTACTGCAGTTATAGAAGTAGCAAAGGCTAGAGATGAGTATTATAAGGAAACTGGTGTATATGTTCCTATTTGCTCTGATGGTGGTATTGTTCATGATTATCATATTACACTTGCTTTAGCTATGGGCTGTGATTTCTGTATGCTTGGTAGATATTTTGCACGTTTTGATGAATCTCCAACTTCAAAGATTTTAGTTAATGGTAGTTATATGAAGGAGTATTGGGGCGAGGGTAGTGCTCGTGCTAGAAACTGGCAAAGATATGATCTTGGTGGAGCAAAGAAGCTTTCATTCGTTGAAGGCGTTGATTCATATGTTCCATATGCAGGACCTCTTCATGATAATGTTTCAACTACATTAAGTAAGATTCGTCATACAATGTGTAATTGTGGTGCTTTAACTATTAGTGAGCTTCAACAAAATGCTAAGCTTACTCTTGTAAGTAGTGTTTCTATTGTTGAGGGTGGAGCACACGACGTTTTAGTAAAAGATAAACAAAATTAATAAAAAGATAGGGCATGTGATTTAATTTCACATGCCCTTTTTCGCGACATAAAGTTAATGCATTAGTTTTTTAGATGTAATAAGACATTGGATAACTTAAATATCCGATTTCCTCAAGCTCCTCACTTGTAACATATCCAGCAGGTGCTCTTAATAATGATGGAATTCTATTAACAATAGTAGCGCATGTATGCTCTACTGTTGCAGGCTTTTCAACTTTAAACTTAGTGTTAGGCTCGCCGAATATTTCCCAATCACACATATCACCATCATCAGGACCATATACCTTACCAATTGTTTCCTCTTCAATGATAATTCCTTGATGAGTTTCAATAGTTACAACTGATGACATACCAATACAATTACCAGCCTTGATAGTAGTCTTAAGTGTATTGCTATATAAATCTTTTTCAATAATATAAGGAACATTCTTTTGACTTATAGATTTAATAGTTAAGCCAAGCTTTGATGCAATTGCTTCACTAGCATTCCAAGCATATGAAGGAATAACCTCAGTAGGATGCGCAATAGTTTTATTGAACTCCTCAACTGTTAAATTACAGCCATGAGCATTAGCTAAAGCTAAGCCATATTCATCAACATTATAGCTATAGGCTCCTTTAATCTTTGTGATCTTATGGCATCCACCACAAACCATTCCAACCATATTAATCCAGAAAATATCCTGCATACCAGAACCAGTCATAGTACAATTATTTTCCTTAGCTAATAAATCAAGCTTATTAATTAATGCGCTTGAAGTAGTCCAAGGATAAATTGCTTCCTCACATGTAGTAATAACATTAATTCCTCGGCTTAAGCATTTCTCACACATTGGATAAATATCATTAATAAAACTAAATAATGTAACTATAGCTACATCAGCATCACAAGAATCTAATACCTTATCGGCATCACTAGAAATAATTACGCCAGTTTTAATTCCTAATTCAGCATAATCACCAACATCTAATCCAACTACATTTGGATTTAAATCAATTGCACCAACAATCTCAGCGCCATTTTCATGTAAATAACGTAGGATGTACTTTGACATCTTTCCACAGCCATATTGAACAACTTTAATTTTTCTCATGTTTTTTTCCTTTCATAATATTAATGCATTAACTTTTGTATCGATACTAACACCTATATTATAAACTATTTTTTTAAAATAATACTATTAATTTGTAAAAAAATTTCTATTAAAAATAAAAATGAGGACAAAAGTCCTCAAACGAATAATATTATAAAATTTCCTTAAGTTTATTTAAATCTATAATAGTATAAAGCTTATTTTTATTTGCGATAATATTATCATTTATAAGCTTTGATAGTTCATTTGAAAGACTTGGTCTTTCAACATTTAAAAAATCAGCAAGCTCTGTCTTAGTATAAGGAATAATAAATGTTAGCGCATGCTTTTCTTCATAAATTGTATAAAAGTAATAGGCTAATCTTTCTCTAATTGTTTTATATGCTAATAGCTTTATATGATTATTTAAAACAATAGAAGAATCAGAAATAGAAGCTAAAATATTTATTAATATTGTTTTAGATCTATACATTAATTTAAATAAATCCTCTTTACTAATTAATTCAATTGTAACTAATGATTCTGAATAAAATGAAGCCTTATAAAAGGGATTAGATGAGAATATTAAATTGATTCCTATACACTCATTTTGCTCAAGTGTTCTAATAATCTTACCATGACCATCTGAATAGTATTTAATCGCATTAATTTTGCCTCTTTTTATTAACGCAATTGAAGAACATAGTGAATCATCTTGAAAGATACATTCACCCCTCAAAAACTCTTTTTTTATTATTTTAATATCCTTTGTTAATTGTTTCTTTTCTTCATCACTTATATTAAGAAAAATATCCATAAAAAGATAAAGGCAGCTATAAAACTGCCTTTTCATCCTCCTTAATTCTTTCTCTAGCTATTGCTAGCATAAGCTTTATTCTATTCTCCTGATTAACCTTTGTAGCAGAAGGATCATAGTCAATAGCTACAATATTAGCTTCTTTATGTAATGATTTAATCTTTTTCATTACACCCTTACCACAAATATGATTAGGTAAACATCCAAATGGCTGAGCACAAATGATATTTTCATATCCTATTTCAACTAGCTCCATCATTTCAGCTGTTAATAGCCAACCCTCACCCATCTTTGTTCCATGGTTTAATACACCTTCAGATAAATCTTTAGTTTTAGAGAAATATTTCATAGGAGTAAAGCCAGCATTCTTTATTCCTTCAATCATTATTTTTTCTCTTCTTCTAAAATACCAAATAAGAATTCTATTTAGTATTGCAGCCTTTTTACTACGTCCATATATTTTATGATCATATATTGCATTATAGAAGCAGTATAGCATAAAACCATAAACTCCAGGTACCATAACTTCTGCATCCTGACTAACTAAGAAATCCTCAAGATGATTATTACCTAGCTGAGCATATTTAATATAAATTTCTCCAACAACACCAACCTTTGGCTTTTTATGAGATAAATCCATTTTTAGATTAGCAAAGTCTAAGGCCATTTCTTTGATGTTTTTCTTTATATGACTATATGATGTACCTTTTTTATTTTCAAATTGCTTTAAAAGCTTATTTGTCCATTCATGAGCTAGCTTATCACTAGCTCCCTTTTCAATTTCATATGTTCTTGTCTTATTATGAAGATACATAATAACATCACCATATGTTAATGCAGCAATAACTTTTTTTACTAATGGATAAGTAATTTCAATTGTACTATCCTTTTCAAGTCTAGACATATTTAAAGATAATACTGGTATATAACCATATCCAGCCTTTACTAAAGCTTTTCTTAAAAGGTGAATATAATTAGATGCTCTACATCCTCCACCTGTTTGAGTTATTACTAAAACAACCTTATCTAAGTCATTTCTATGATTTAGATTATCAATCATTTGTCCAATAACTAATAATGCAGGATAACAGGTATCATTATGCACATACTTTAATCCCTCACTAACTACCTCAGGACCTTCATTTTTCATAACCTCAACCTTATATCCACATTGCTTTAAAACACCCTCAAATAATGGCATATGATATTCTAGCATTGAAGGAATTAGTAATGTATGAGTAGCCTTCATTTTTCTACTATATTTAGGATAATCTAATAATGGATCCTTAACCTCGTTATTCTCCATCTTTTTCCTCCTTTTGCTTAAGAGCTGCAAATAGACTTCTTAATCTAATTTTTACAGCCCCAAGGTTTGTAATTTCATCTATTTTAATTTGAGTATAAATCTTATTATTTCTTTCAAGAATTGATTTACATTCATCTGTTGTTATAGCATCAAGACCACATCCAAATGATACTAGCTGTACTAAATTCATATCCTTATTATGAATACAGTATTTAGCCGCACTATAAAGCCTTGAATGATATGTCCATTGATTTAATACTCCAACTGGGAATTTTTCATTTAAATTAGATATAGCCTCTTCACTAACAACAGTCGCACCCATATCGGAAATAAGCTTATCAATTCCATGATTAACCTGAGGATCCTGATGATATGGACGTCCAGCAAGAACTATTATTTCTTGTTTCTTTTCTCTTGCATCATTAATGTATTCCATACCCTTATTTCTAATATCTTTTAGATAATTGTTATATTCATCATATGCTAAATCAACAGCAGTTAATATATCCTTTTTCTTTAGCTTAGGATAATATTTCTTTAGAATAAAAATAATATGCTCCTTAAATTTATCTTTATTATCTAGTGCCATAAAGTCACTAATGAAATTAATTTCTTTTATTTTACCAACGTTATTTAATATATTTTGAGGATAATAAGCAACAATTGGACAATTATAATGATTATCTCCTAATCCCTCATCAATATTATAGCTCATACATGGATAGAAGATAGTTTTATGTCCATCTACTATTAGCTTTTCAATATGACCATGAGCTAATTTAGCTGGATAGCAAACTGTATCAGATGGAATAGTATGCTGTCCTAAGGAATATATTCTTTCATTAGAAAATCCTGAATTAATAACCTTAAAATCAAGAGAAGTAAAGAAAGTATGCCAGAATGGATATAGCTCATACATATTTAATACTAATGGAATAGCTATTTCTCCATTTTTAGCATTTTCTTTTGGTTTATAGCTAGTAAGCTTATTTCTTATATATTCATATAAATTATTACCCTTAACAGTCTTTGTATTACCAAGTGGCTTTTCACATTTATTACCACTTATAAATTTATTAGGATTATTTTTAAATGTATTAATAGTTAATAAACAGTGATTATTACAGCCCTGACATTGAATATTTTTAACTGTATGTAAGAAGTCCTTAAGTTCATCCTTAGTGATAATAGTACTCTCTTTAATCTTTAATGATTTAGCATACAATGCCGCACCATAAGCACCCATAAGACCAGCAATATTAGGACAAACTACCTCTAAATTTAATTCTCTTTCAAAGGCTCTTAATACAGCCTTATTTAAGAAGGTACCACCTTGAACTACTATATGCTCACCTAAAGCTTTTTTATTTGTAGCTCGAATAACCTTATATAAAGCATTTTTAACTACAGAAATAGATAAACCTGCTGAAATATTATCAATAGTCGCGCCATCCTTTTGAGCTTGCTTAACACTTGAATTCATAAATACAGTACATCTACTACCTAAATCTACTGGCTTTTTAGCCATAAGACCTAAATTAGCAAAATCCTTTATATCATAGCCTAACGCATTCGCAAATGTTTGAAGGAAAGAACCACATCCAGATGAACAAGCCTCATTTAAGAAAATATTAGATATCACATCATTTTCAATTTTAAAGCATTTTATATCCTGTCCACCAATATCGATTATAAAATCAACATTAGGCATAAATTTTTTAGCTGCAGTAAAGTGAGCCATTGTTTCAACTAATCCACCATCAAGCTTAAAGGCATTTTTAACTAAATCCTCACCATAGCCTGTAGAGGCAGAAGCTTTTATTTTTAAATTAGGATATTTTTCATATAATTCATCAAAAATTCTTTTTACTACACTTACAGGATTACCCTTATTAGGCTCATAATCCTCAAATCTAATATTACCTTCTTCATCAATTAATACAAACTTTAAAGTAGTAGAACCAGAATCAATACCTAAATAAAGATTACCATTATAGCCATCTAAAGGTAATGTTTCTACTCTAGCTTTATTATGTCTTTCAATGAATTTATCATAATCCTCTTGATCTTTAAATAAAGGAGAATTATATTGATAAGTAGCCTTATTACTAAAAATAATCATTCTTTCTATTGCTTTATCAATCATAATTTCTTTTTTAGCACATAATGCCGCACCAATAGAAACATAGTATAATGAATTTTCAGGGCATATACCATTAGTATTTAAGACCTTATCAAAGGCATTCTTTAATTCAGATAAGAATGTTAATGGTCCACCTAAATATGCAACTTTACCTTCAATTTCTCTTCCCTGAGCTAATCCACCAATTGTTTGGTTAACAACTGCATAGAAGATTGAAGCTGCAATATCAGACTTTGAAGCACCTTGATTTAATAATGGCTGAATATCACTTTTAGCGAATACTCCACAACGAGATGCGATAGAATAAAGCTTTTGATGGTCCTTAGCTAAACCATTAATTTCAGTTATATCAACATTTAATAATGTGGCCATTTGGTCAATGAACGCACCAGTACCACCAGCACAAGAACCATTCATTCTAACCTCCATACCATCAGTTAAAAATAGAATTTTAGCGTCTTCTCCACCAAGCTCAATTATACAGTCAGTACCAGGAATTAGCTTTTCAGCAGCTACACGTGTTGCGTAAACCTCTTGAACAAAAGGAATTTCACTTCCCTCAGCTATTCCCATACCAGCAGAACCTGAAATAGCAAGCATTACATCATTTGGTATGATATTTTTATCTTTTAATTCCTTTAGCTTTTCTATTATATTATATTTTATATGTGAATAATGTCTTTTATAGTCCTTATAAATAATATTATTATCTTCATTTAATACTACACATTTAATAGTAGTAGAACCAACATCAAGTCCGACTCTTAGCATAATAACCTCCTGTGATTTAATTCGCATTTCATTTTATTATATTATTAATAAAAATGAAAGTCAAAAAAATTGAAAAAATCACACAAACTTACATTTTTTTGTTTTTGTTATGCGTTTTAATGTTTTTAAAATAAAAAATGTGTGTTAAAATATTTGTGTATTATCGGAGGTGAAACAATGGAGAAGAAGAATCAGCTAAAGGCCTGGCTTTATTTACTTCCAGCCTTGATCTTATTAACTGTATTTATGCTATATCCATTAATTGATGTTTTCATTTATTCGTTTGAGGAAAATTTCAATACTATATCTCAAACCTATACAGGTGTAGGATTTAAGAATTACGCTCATGTATTTAATGATTCATTCTTTGGACAAGCAATACTAAACACTTTTATTATAGTATTTATAACAGTGCCATTATCTACCTTTATAGCATTATTAATATCTATGGGATTAAATAGTATTAAGCCACTTAAAAAAATATTTCAAACAATATTCTTTACTCCCTATGTAACTAATACACTAGCAGTAGGATTAGTATTTGTTATAATGTTTCAAAATACAGACTCCAATGTAGGCTTAGTTAATAGCTTCTTAGGCTTATTTGGTATTAATCCAATCTCTTGGATTGATGAAAATGCAACCTATATAGCAAAGCTATTTGTATTATGTTTCTATGTTGTTTGGACTGTTATGCCATTTAAGATTTTAATACTTGTTGGTGCCCTACAATCAGTTGATAAAACATATTATTCAGCAGCAAGAATAGATGGTGCATCATCATTTAGAAGATTTAGAAAAATAACTTTACCATTAATTTCACCTACTATTTCATATTTAGTAATTACAGGCTTTATTGGAGCCTTTAAGGAATATAATAACGCAGTAGCTATATTTGGTAGCGATAAGCTTAATGATTTGGAAATGAATACAATTGTTGGTTATATTTATTCTGAATTGTATTCTACAACAGGTGGATATTATGGATATGCTGCTTCAGCAGCAATTATTCTTTTCGCAATTGTATTAACAATTACAATTATTAATTTAGTTGTTGGTAAAAAGCATGTTCATTACTAGGAGGCTTATATGGAAAAGACTATAAATAAAAAAGAAAAGAAGCCTATAAGCTATATTACTAAAGAAATAATAGTATATGTATTACTATTTATTTGGGCTATTGTTGTTTTATTACCATTTTATTGGATGATTCTAACATCATTCAAAACTAATGCATCCTATAATGCTGAAATAGTACCTCAATTTATTGCTAAAAATCCTACATTAGAGAATTACGCAATTGCGTGGACAAAAGTACCACTAGCTAGATATATGCTAAATACATTTGTTTTCTCTATTACGACAACTCTATTGATGATAGTAGTATCTATTATGGCAGCATTTGCTTTTGCTAGATTAGAATTTAAAGGAAAGAATTTAGTATTTACTATTTTCTTATCAATGATGATGATTCCTAATGAATTAATTATTTTAACTAACTATGTAACTATTACTAATACAGGATTAAGAGATACATTTACAGGATTAATATTACCTTCTGTATTATCAATCTTTTATATTTATCTATTACGACAAAATTTTATGCAGGTACCAGATTCATTATATTATGCTGCAAAGGTTGATGGACTAAAGGATAGAGAATATTTAATGAAGGTATTAATTCCATTATCTAAGCCTACAATTGTTTCAATTATAATATTAAAGCTAATTGAATGTTGGAATTCTTATGTATGGCCAAAGCTAATTACTAGAACTGATTCAAAGAGTCTAGTAAGCTTAGGTATTGAAACTATAAGAACTACACTTGGTGGTGGACAACCAAATTATCCAGCAATGATGGCCGCAGTAGTTTGTGTTTCTGCACCATTATTAATCATTTTCTTAATCTTTAGAAAGCAAATTATGTCTGGAGTATTAAGAACTGGAACAAAGGGGTAATATTATGAAAAGAAATAAAATAATTGCAGGTGTTTTATCTATCTTAGCATTATTAGGTCTAAGTTCATGTCATGGAACATTAGTTCCTAGTGGTCCTAATATATCTCCTACTGGTACTACCTATAAAAAAATAAGCTTTGATGAGACTAAGAAATATAAAATTGAGTTTTGGGCTAAAAATGATAGTAATGTTGAACAAAAGCAGGTTTATCTTAATACAGTAAAGAGCTTTAATGAGTATTATCCTAATATTGAGGTTACAATTAGAGATTATTCTAGTTATGAGGATATATATACAGATGTTGTTAATAATGTTAGTACTAATACAACACCTAATGTATGTATAGCCTACCCAGATCATGTTGCGACATATTTAACTGGTAATTTAGTATTACCATTAGATAAATATGTTTCTGATTCAAGCTATGGTCTAGGTGGTAGTAAGGTTAAATTTGAATCAGTTTCAAAGGATGAAATTGTATCTCAATTCTATAATGAGGGTATAATTAATAATGCTACCTATTTATTACCATTTATGAGATCAACTGAGGCTTTATATATAAATAAAACCTATGTTGAATCTTTAGGCTTTACAATTCCAGATATTGTTACATGGGATTGGGTATGGGAGGTTTGTCAAAAGGGAAGAGATGAAAGGCCTAATGACAATCAATTCTATCCATTTATTTATAAATCTACAGATAATATGTTTATTCAATTATGTAAGCAATATAATTATCCTTTTACAAATGATGAGGGTGAAAATCTATTCTTTACTGATGATGTAGCTAAAATGCTATTAAATATTGGAAATAAATATGATAAAAAGATATTTAATACCTTCAGTAAGGTTAGCTATCCTGGTAATCATATGAATATAGGTAATTGTATTATGGCAGTTGATTCAACTGCTGGTTCAACTTGGATTGGCGCTAATTGTCCTAATAATGATTCAAGCTCTACATCAACATATAATTATGAAACAGTAGTTAGACCTATTCCTCAGGTTGATGTTAATAATCCAATAATGATTTCTCAAGGACCATCAATTTGTATATTCGATAAAAAAGATGATGATGTTAATGTAGCGGCATGGCTATTTACTCAATTTTTATTAAATAAGGATACTCAGCTTTCTTATTGTAAAACTGAAGGATATTCTCCAGTAACTACTCAAGTTATTAATAGTGATGAATATAAAAATTATTTAAACGATTCAACTGAATATGTAGTAAAACGAGCAGCTACAAAGCTTGTTTCTGATAATAGTGAAAATACATTTGTTACAAGTGTATTTAACGGTTCAATTGATTCTAGAAATGTGGCTGGATATTTGATTGAAGGTATGAGCGGTACTCGCTATAGAACGCTTGAAAAGGTTTATGATTTATATTCAAGAGCTAAAAAAACTTATAAAATAAATTAATATATTAAGCTTAATCTAGGTACTAGCTATTTAGGTTAAGCTTTTTTTAATGCTAAAAATACATTATTCGTATTTTATTGATAAAAATATTATTTTCTTGTTTCAAATATAATATTTTAATTATTTTGATTATAAAAAGGTTTTCTTAATAAAAAAAACATTGAAAAATATCTAGGATTATTTATAATTTAAGTGAAGAGAAAATCTTTATGTGAGGAAGAGGAAATAAAAATGAAAAAAAGAAACTTATTATTTGGCGTAATGTCTCTTGGAGTTATCGCCGTATTAGCATCTTGTGGAGGAACAACTGCTAGTTCGACAAAAGCTAACCCATCTACTACTGTAACAACTACAACTACAGAAACAAAAAAGGTTTTATCATATAGTGAATATGTAAAAGCAGAAAATTCTCAGGTTGTTACAATTGAAGGATATGTTCAAGGAAAGCAATCTTGGTGGAGTGATAAGGGTGTTGGAAAGGCAACTTTATATTTGGCTGATCATGATGGAGCATATTTCGTATATGACCTTCAAATGAGTGAGGATCAATATAAAGCTTTAACAATAGGAATAAAGATTCGTGTTACTGGTGTTAAGGGTGAATGGTCTGGCGAAGTTGAGATATTAGGTAGCGAAGCTGGTAGTGAAGCTACATTCGAAGTTTTATCAGGTGATACATATATTGCAGAAGCTAAGCCAATGTCTAAAGATTCAGTATTAATTAATTATATGAATCAAAAGGTATCATTTACTAATTTAACAGTAATTGCTCAAAATGATGGTACATCACCATTCTATTATAAGTGGAATAATAATGGTAAAGCTGGAACAAATAGTGATGTTTATTATACAGTAACTGATGGTGTTAATACATATTCATTCACAGTTGAATCATATTTATGTGCTGAAGGAACTGATGTTTATACAGCAGCAACTTCATTAAAGCTTGGTGATGTTATTAGTGTTGAAGGCTTCTTATATTGGTATAATGGAGCACAATTACATACTACAAGTATTAAAAAGACTAATAATGTATTAACTAAGTCTAAAGGTGTAATGACTTATAACGAATATATTGCGGCTGAATCTAATAGTGAGGTAACAATTGAAGCATTCGTTCAAGGAAAGCAATCTTGGTGGAGCGATAAGGGTATTGGAAAGGCAACTCTATATTTAGCTGATCAGGATGGAGCATATTTCGTATATGAACTTCAAATGAGTGAAGATAAATATAAAACTTTAACAATAGGAACAAAGGTTAAGGTTATTGGTGTTAAGGGTGAATGGTCTGGCGAGGTTGAAATATTAGGTAGCCAAGCTGGTGGTGAGGCATATTTTGAGATTATTCCAAATCAATATTATATAGCTGTAGCTAAGCCAATGTCTAAAGATTCAGTATTAATTAATTATATGAATCAAAAGGTATCATTTACTAATTTAACAGTAGTAGCACAAAATGATGGTACATCAGCATTCTATTATAAGGATAATAATAGTGGAGGTAAGGGAAATAATGATGATTTATATTTCTCAGTAACTGATGGTGTTAATACATATACATTTACAGTTGAATCATATTTATGTGCTGAAGGAACTGATGTTTATACAGCAGTTGAGAACCTTAAGGTTGGCGATGTAATTAGCTTAGAGGGCTTCTTATATTGGTATAAAGGAGCACAATTACATACTACAAAGGTAACTGTTTCTAAATAATTTAATTAATAAAGACTGCAGGTGAAAAATACTTGCAGTTTTTTTCTTGCTTATTTTCTTTAAAGTGCTAGAATACTTAATGGAAAAAAGAGGAGTAAGGTATGACAAAAAAAGAAATGATTATGACTGAAGGCTCATTATGGAAAAAAATATTTATTTTTAGCCTTCCATTAATTTTATCTAATATATTACAGGTGCTATTTAATATGTCTGATATAGCTGTAATAGGTAATTTTGCGGGAGATATCGCATTAGGCTCAGTTGGTTCATGCTCAACATTGGTTTTATTGTTTACAGGCTTTCTAATTGGTATGGGAAATGGAGTTAATGTTGTTATTGCAAAGTCAATTGGATTAAAGGATGAAAAGGAAATAAAAAATGGTATTCATACATCATTTATTTTATGTCTAATTGTTGGCTTTATTATAATGGGATTAGGTATGGGATTATCTAGACCTATATTATATATTCTTAATACAAAGGATGAATTAATTGATGGGGCTATTTTATATACTAGTCTTTATTTTATAGGTATGCCTGCAATGGCAATATATAACTGGGGTAATGGTATTTATAGTGCTAAGGGTAATACAAAGGTACCTTTAATCTTTTTAGCTATTGCTGGAGTAATTAATATTTGTTTAAATTTATTTTTTGTTATTGTATTGAAACTTGATGTTGCAGGAGTAGCAATGGCTACATTTATTTCTCAATACATTTCAGCAGCATTAATTGTTATTTCTTTAATTTATACTAATGATTATTCTAAATTTTCATTTAGAGAATTAAAAATTAATAAAAATAAAGCAAAGGATATATTAATGCTTGGTATTCCTTCTGGGTTACAAAATGCAATATTCGCAATTGCTAATCTATTTATTCAAAGTGGTGTTAATACATTCGATCACATAATGGTTTCTGGTAATAGTGCAGCAATGAACGCTGATAGTCTTATATATGATGTTATGACAGCCTTCTATACAGCTTGTGCTACATTTATGAGTCAAAATTTAGGAGCAGGAAAGAAGAATAGAATTTTAAAAAGCTACTTTATTTCCTTATTATATTCTTTCTTGATTGCGTTTATTTTGGGTTATGGATTAGTATTGTTTGGTAGACCATTCTTACATATCTTTTCTAATAGCGAAGAGGTAATTGATGCTGGTATGAAGAGACTTACGATAATGGGCTTTTCTTATTGTGTTTCGGCTTTTATGGATTGTACAATTGCTGCATCACGTGGACTTGGTAAGAGTTTAATTCCTACTATTATTGTAATAATGGGTTCTTGTGTACTTAGAATTATTTGGGTATATACTATTTTTTCTTATTATAAGACATTCCAAGCCTTATATTTAGTTTATGTTTCCTCATGGATTATTACATCATTCTTCGAAATAATTTATTTTGTTTATATTTATAAGAAATCTATGAAGAAATTTTTTCCTGAGGAAGTAAAAGCATAATTAAGATTATATATGCATAATTATAAAATATATTTTTTAAGTAAGTAGCGATGTAAAAATCACTGCTTATTTTTTATAATAAGAATCATTAAAGAAAAAAAGCATTAGAAGTAATATATACCTCTAATGCAAATAAATTAATTATTGTTCAATAATTTTCATTATTTTTTCAATGCTTAAATTTGAAACATCTGAAATTATTTCAAGGGAAATACCTTTTTCATATAATGCTTTTACCATTTTAATTGTATTTTCTTGGATACCTTCAAGTTTGCCTTGTTGAATTCCTTCTTGGATGCCTTCAAGTTTGCCTTGTTGAATTCCTTCTTGGATGCCTTCAAGTTTACCTTGTTGAATTCCTTTAAGGCGAGAATAATACATATCAGAATTATATGCTCTTTCCTTGTCTTCTATTGA
>CAKQBG010000014.1 GCA_934216145.1 uncultured Anaeroplasma sp. | reverse complement strand
ATTCCTTTGTCATTTTCTTCTTTTGAAATATAACGTAAATTTGAACTTAACATATTAATATAATCTTGCATAAAAATTCCTGCCTTCCATATATTAATTATACCTCAAAATACATTATATTTCAACCAACTTTGGAAAGAGCCATATTGAGTTAGCTTTAGGACAACCATTACATACCCATGGAAACTTAGTTAGATAAGGACAAATATTTTCTTCATATTCATTACAGTCATCGATGCATCTATAACATGTTTTCTTATTGGAGTGTGGATTATATACATCTCCTGTTTTAATTTTACAAGTTTTATAATTTTTACAAATTGAATTATAAATACCAAGATAAGTGCTTTTATTTCTTCCTTTGAACATTCGATGATTTTTGACTTCTTTAGAAATAGTGGAAGGATCATTTTGAAACATATTACCGATGTCTTTAAGAAGAATCTTAAGACTACCATCCACATCTCTATTCTCAGTAATAATTTTTTGAATTTTAATTCTATCATCTAAAGTAAAGTGCTTTTGATAAGTAGAAGAATTGGTATATTTGATTTTAGTATTAATTGTAGCTTTCTTTTTCATTGGCTACCTCCTCATAAGCCAAACTCAAGGTAATTACTATTATACCATAAGCGGAAGTTACTTTTGCAAAAAATGAAGTTCAACTATTTACAGCGGAATTAACTATTTCAATTAACCATCTTTATAAATAGGATAAATTCTGATTGATGTTGTAAAAAACAAATCAAAATGATATAATAAAAATGTAGTATGCAAATATTTTTTTATATTTTAATATTAAAAAAAAGGAGGATAAATGTTAAAGTGAAAAAATTTTTTTTATTTTTTTTAGGATTAGTTGTCATAATATTTTCGTTAAATTCATTACAAATTTATGCAAATGAAAATAATTATTTTGCTGTTAGCTTTGATAACGAATACAATTTTACTTATTTGCACGAAGATGACTTTAATGACAGTGTTGTACAAACTACATCATTTACACCATCGAATAGTGAATTGCTAGAACATGGGATTATTTTTGATGATGATGATCGAGTTGTAATAAAAGAAAATCAATCAAATTATTATCCTTATAGAAGTGTTTGTAGAATTACAGTTTCATATGACGAAGAACCAGGAACTATTTATTACGGAACAGGAGTTTTAGTCGGTCCTTCAACAATTTTAACAGCATGTCATGTTGTTTACCATGAAGATTATAAGTGGGTTAGTCATATTACTTTTGATTTTGGAACATATCGTGATGAATCAACAGGTAACCAAATATATACATATGATAGAATAACATCATGGAGTCGCGCTACATGTGGCTCATATTATGATACACTTGATGCAAATGATGATTGGGCAATTATTGATTTGAATTCTACAATTGGAAATGAATTAGGATATATGGGTGTTTCTTCCAATTTATCAGAAGGTGATAATGTCAAATTATATGGTTATCACGGTGATTTAAATGGAAATTTGGCATACGGCTTTGGAAATATAACAACATGTTATACATATAAATTTTATCATACTTGTGACACATATGGTGGTTCCAGTGGAGGACCAATAACTATTGGATCTAACACAATTGTCGGAATACAACATGGTTATTTTACAAATGGTTCAAATGCAATTGCTTGCAAAGTTTCAACTTATATTGTTGGATGGATTAATGATAGAATCAATGCAGTATAAGAATATGAGGAGGAATAATATGAAAAAAATAATTACATTTGTTTGTATTTTAGTTATCACAATCATTCTTTCATCTTGTGCCGAAAAAAATGTAGATACTGTGGTTGAAATAAATGGGTTCTTGTCTAAGCAAGTTGAATTAAATAATAAATATATAGAATCTACTGATGAAGAAAAAAGAAATTTTATTTGTTTAGTATATAGTAAAAAGGCAAGTCATTCTAATTTTTTTAGAATTTTATCCAAAAATGATGATGAATATAAAGTATCAAATGTCAGACTTGCAAGTAGTCGAGTTGTAAGATATAATGAAAAAGATGTTTCTTTTGATGAATTAATCGAAGGAGATGTTATAATTTGTTATACATATCATGATGTAATTAATACTACTAACCCAGAATTGCTTTGTGCAGAAAAATTATATTATATAGAAAAAAATATTGATACAAGTAAGATAAATATTTCAGATTGTTTTTAAACTTTTATTAATATATATGTAAGAATGGGTAGTTAAAAAATAATAACATATTTTTCTACATGCGCTGTAGTAACAACCGTTTAATTATATAAATTTTCAATAAAAGGTAAATCATTTAATAATAATGAATGTGAAAATGAATTTTAGATTATATTGAAAATGATAATAATTCTTCATTTACCTATACTTTGACTAAATTTGACAAAGAAGATGAACCCATTGCAGGTTATAGTTTTGAAGAAATATGCTTTAGATTATATGAAAAATAAATTTCATTTTAATTAAAAAAATTTTATAGCAATATTGAAAAAGTTTAAAAAGCATACCAACTATTATTTATGGCTGATATGCTTTTTTTTATCATTTCATTTATTTTGTATTATCAAATGGTTTAACACATCTTTTAAGCTGTGCATAAGCAATCTTAATAAGATTCAAGCTATTAAAGCTAGAGATTAAACTTATAGAGAGTTTTTATATATTTTGAATAAAAATTATAGGCGTAAGGCTGAAATAGGGAATTAGTGTGTATTTCGGCGAAACCAGGCCACCTATCTCGGCGAATGTAGGCCAGTCATCTCGGCAATTGTAGGCCACTTTAGTGAACTTTATTGACATATAAATTTTAACATCTTAAACTGAAATAAATTCAGAGTGAGGTGTAATTATGGCAAGGAGTTTAGAAATGAATTTTATTAGAGAAATATTAAGATTAAATGATGAGATGCATTTATCTCAAAGAGAGATTGCTAAGGCAGTTAACAAAAGCCGTGATTCTGTTAGTAATGTAATGAAAATGTCCAAAGCTCAGGGAATAACATATTCAGTTGCTAAAGATATGAAAGATGATGAGCTTAAAAACAAAATTTATCCTAATAGTAATCCATATAGAGATGTACAAGAACCAGACCTAGAATGGATAGATCATGAAATGAAGACTCATAAAAATATGACAATGACAATTTTGCATCAAGAGTATTTAGAAAAATATCCTAATGGTTTAAAATACACTCAATTTTGTGAAAGGTATAGAAATTATATTGAATCACGAAAAATTAGTATGCATGTTGAGCGTAAGTGTGGAGAAAGAATGGAAATAGATTGGGTTGGTGATAAATTAAAATATAATGATTTATCAGGTGAACAGCACGTGGCATGTTTCTTTATTACCACACTTGGTCGTAGTACTTATCCATATGTAGAGGCATTTTCAAATCAGTCTGCTGTTTCATTTAAATTAGGGACCATTCACGCTTTAGAATATTATGGTGGTGTTCCATTAATTTTTGTTCCAGATAATGATAAATCTGCTGTAACAAAAGCTTCAAAATATGATACTGTTTTAAATTCATCATTTTCCGAGTTAGTAGATTACTATGGAGCAGTATATATTCCTGCAAGAGTGAGAAAACCTAAAGATAAGCCAGGTGTTGAAAAATCGGTCTTTGACGTAGTAGAGAGATATATTATGCTTAAAATTAGAAATGAGCAATTTCATTCTATTGATGAAATAAATAAAGCAGTTTGGAAACATTTAGCAGATTTTGTTGATCAACCTTTTAAGAAAAAGGAAGGAAGCCGTAAATCAGTTTTCATAAATGAGGATAAACCTATATTAATGCCTCTTCCTGCTCAAAGATATGAATTAATAGATGTAAAATTCGCTAGAGTTAATATTGATTATCATATTGAATATGATCATAAATATTACTCGGTTCCATATAAATATGGTGGTCAAACGGTTGAAGTAAAAGCTAAACCATTAACAATAGAGATTTGGCATAATAACGAACGAATTTATACACATTCAAGATCTTACAAAAAATTATATACGACTATCTCAGAACATATGCCACCTAATCATCAAGCTTATGGACAAATCAATCAACAATCATTCAAAAAATGGGCATCAACAATTTCTCCTGAGGTTGTCGAATTTATGAATGGAATGTACAATGGTGTTAAGGTTGAACAAATAAGATATAGAGGGTGCTTAGGCTTACAAAAACTTTGTAGGTCAAATAAAGATGCTTTTATTCATTCAGTTAAGCTTTGTAATGAAAACAAAGTATATACCTTTAAAACTTGTAATGATATCTTTAAAGAATTAATTAAAATTAAACCAGATCCTGTAGAGACACCAATTAAAAATGATAATCTCCGTGGTGAATCATATTATGGAGGTAGTAAATAATGAATCAAGAGAATATAAAAAAACTTAAACAATTAAATTTATCAAATATGGCAACATATTATCAAAATTATGTTGATTCTCAAGAATTCATCACATTAGATTTTGATAGTAAGCTAGCTGTATTATTAGATTATGAAATAACTGCTAGGCAAAATAAAAAAATTGCTATATTAGCCAAAAAAGCTAATTTCAAAGTCAAACCAGATTTAACAACTATTGATTATTCTCCAGAAAGAAATCTTTCTAGAGAAATGATAGCCATTTTAGCTTCATGTACTTGGATTAGTAATGGTAAAAATTTGGTAGTATCTGGTGCAACTGGCACTGGTAAAACATATTTAGTATCAGCATTAGGTTATCGAGCCTGTATGTTCAATTATAAGGTTGGTTATATAAGAGTACCTAGATTAATGCTAGATATTAATATTTCAAAAACAGATGGCTCATATAATAAATTAATGAACAAATATAAATCATTTGATTTACTAATATTAGATGATTTTGGTTTAGCCAAAATGACTGCGACCGAGACCAGAGATTTTTTAGAATTAATTGAGGATAGAAATACAATAAAATCATGTATAATAATATCTCAATTGCCAATCACTAATTGGTACGATATATTTTTTGATCCTACATTAGCTGAAGCTATTATGGATAGAATACAATCTAATTCTTATAAAATAGAATTAAAAGGTCCATCTAAAAGAGGAACCTTAATAAATGATATTGAATAACTATTTAATATATATTATTATATTCTTAATGTTAATAAAGCTATCCTAGAGGATATCTTGCCTAACGGCTTTCCTAAGGCCTTCGGCCAAGTTGGCTTTGCCATTTTGGTGTGGCCTACAATTGCCGAGAACCCTGGCAGGGATTATCCGAAATATACAAAAAGTTTAAATTAGAATTTTAAAATTATAGATATCAAGTCTCGGTTAAAGCTGTAAATGGTATCATAGAAGTGTAGGAAAGGGAATACAGACATTTTTTAAATTGACATTTACATGATTTTTATTACTTCAACTATTGTATTTGTTGGTCTATTTATTTATTTATGCTTTATTAAATTCATTATATTGGAATCAAAAATATTCATTTATTTAGTGGTATATTCGTTTTTGGGTTTTTAGTGTAACTTGGTTTCGTATTATTAATGCCATTTAGATTTTACTTATTGTTTTTTCTCTTTTTAATTTTTTAAAAAGAAGAAAAAAGGGAATAATTATACAGTTTTCAAGATTGGATTTCATAAAATGTGATAAAATAGTCATTTCTTCCCTCATAAAATGTGATAATGTATATTGATTATCCTACTGTTTTGTGATAAACTGATAATGAAGGAGGCTTTATTGTGTATTTAAAAAGAAAAATAGATGATTTTTTAGTTGATTGGAAAAATGATATAGATCATAGCCCTTTAATTGTAAAAGGTGCTAGGCAAATAGGGAAAACAGAATCAATATTACATTTTGCCAAAAATAATTATAAAAATATAATTTATATTAATTTTGTATTTGATAAAAAATTCCAAGTTATTTTAAATGATGGTTATGGAGCTGATGATATTTTAAAAAATATTTCTTTAATTGAACCTAAATTAGTATTTGAACCTTACAATACTATTATAATATTTGATGAAATTCAAGAATATCCTGATATTGCAACTACATTGAAGTCATTCAAAATTAATGGAAAATATGATGTTATTTGTAGTGGTTCAATGTTAGGAATTAATTATAAAAAAATACATAGTAACAGCGTTGGATATAAGACTGATTATACAATGTATTCATTAGATTTTGAAGAATTTTTATGGTCTTTGGGTTATACTGATTCTAATATTAATGATATTTTAAATCATATGATAGAACTTAAGCCTTTTTCAGATATTGAAATTAATACTTATAAAAAGTTGTTTTTAGAATATTGTGTTTTAGGTGGAATGCCAGCGGTTGTTAAAAGCTATGTAATAAATAATAATTTTTCTAAAACTTTAGAAATGCAAAGACAAATTATGCTTGATTATGAGGAAGATGTTAGAAAATATGCATTTGGGTTAGATCAAACCAAAATAATAAGCATATATCGTAATATACCAGCTCAATTGGCTAAAGAGAATAAAAAATTTCAATTTACTAAGCTTGGTAAAAGTGCTCGCTCAAGAGAATATAGTGGGTGTATTGATTGGTTGATTGACGCCGGTGTTATATTAAAGTGTAATTGTTTGATGTATCCAGAATTACCTTTAAAGGGAAATACTGATGAGGCCAAATATAAGTTATATTATCCAGATACTGGATTACTGGTTTCTTCGCTTGATGATGAAGCTCAAGATGATTTAAGAGTTAATAAAAATTTGGGAGTTTACAAAGGGGCTTTATATGAAAATTTTGTAGCTGAAGCATTTATTAAACAAGGCTTAGGTTTATATTATTTTAAAAAGGATAATTCTCAGCTAGAAGAAGATTTTTTTGTTAGAAGTAAGAGTGAATTGATTCCTGTTGAGGTTAAGTCTAATAGTAATAAATCTAAATCACTTCAATCTTTAATTAGAAATGAAAATTATTCTGATATAAAGCATGGTATTAAATTAGGAGATTTTAATATTGGAAATGCAAATAATATTTATACTTTTCCTTATTTTTGTTGTTTTTTAATTAAAAAATATTTATCTAATTGGGATTAGTTTTCTAGATTTAAAATTATATGTTTTTTATTTCTTAAAGAAAACATATAATGATTTATAAAATATATTTCAGCATATAAACCGTAAGCATATTTAATTTTTCTTAATCGTTCAATCTGTTCGGGTGAAGAGTACCCCTAAAGTTGGACTAGAGTAAAATCTAGAAAGACTTAGGGGTATTTTTTTATGAAATTAAATATAAAAACTTTAACAAAAAAACATAAAATTTTTGACAATAAAGCTGAGACGAACCAAATAAAAGTATTAGTAGTATTTTAAATTTATATGTTTAACTTTTTTAAAATGTATTTTGAATATATATCAAAAAAGGTCAAGAAACAATAACGAAAATTCATTGTTCACGTTGTGGTACAATTTTACAAAATGAATAGTCGAAGCTCGACACGACAAATTTTAAGACCAGTCGTAGACCGTCATTTGACATACGACAATTGTCAGTGTCGTAAGTCGGGTCAGATAGTCTTTTAAATGACAAAAAACTCCAAAAATAAATTTTGGAGTTTTTCTATAAATGAACTTTTTTTAAAAAAAGTATATATTTAAATGGCAGGGGCAGAAGGATTCGAACCCTCACTAACGGTTTTGGAGACCGGCTTGCTACCATTGACAATATGCCCCTATTTTTATCAATTCCTTAGTGATTATATCATATTGAAAATTCATTTTCAAGGGTAAAGTTTTATTTTAAAAAAAATGATAATTTATTGTAAAAATAATGTAAAAAATATATAATATATAATATATGGAGGGTGATATTTTATGTTTTTATTTGACGGCATATGGATATCTATTATTCCAACGATTATATTCTTACTTTTTATAGTTTTGGGAATATTATTCGGAATATGGAGAGGCTTTAGAAAAAGTTTAATATTAGCAATTCAAGCATTAATTATTTGTGTTTGTTGTTTAATTTTGTATTTTGTATTTGTTAATAATCCGAGTACAGATGTAATGGCTGTAGAAATTGCTAATAATTTTTTAGGAGAAAATGGATTACAAAATTTAATGGGTGTTTCTTCTGAATGTAATAGCTTAAAGGAAATATTAATTCAATATATTCCTAAGCAATTAAATTTAGGAGATGGTATCGCATTAGTTTTAAAGGATAATGGTACTTATTTAATTAGTATTGTTAATCTATTATATCACATTATATTTGCGGTAATTGCTTTGTTTTTATATTTAATTATAATATTTATTTTCTATATTATTTATTTAATTGCTTATCCAGAAAGAAGACATAAGAAAAAAATACTAAAAAAATATCAAGAAACTGATCCTAATAAGAAATATATTAATCATAGAGGCTTTGGAGCTTTAATTGGTGGTCTTAGGGGCTTTATTTCAGGTTTTATTATTGTTTCTTTAATTGGTAGTATTTTATATATTGCTGGTGGTACTGGCGAAAATAATTATGAGGATATTGATTGGGGCGATGAATCAATTAATCAAACATATTCTTCATATAAGGACTTAGGCTCATATGGAAATACTGGTATTTATAAAGTTTTAAATTCTATAAAAGATCAAAATGATGTTCCATTTTATTTGTTTGCTGCTAATATAGTATTAAGTGGAAACGATATTGAAAATAATAGTTCTAATTTAGTTTTAACAAAAGATTTAGGAGAATTATCTAAATTTTCAAGAAAAACTATTGATTTAGTTATTAAATATGGCCAAGATGAATTAAAGGATGCTATTAAAGATTCAAAAAATTCAGGTAATAATGATTTGTATTATTCTGCGATTCAAAATGTATTTAAGAAGCAAGAATTTCAAGAGTCATTTGGAAAATTAATTGATGAACTTAATCTTAATACCTTCTTTCTTGATATGACATTTTCTATTGTTGATTCAGTAGCTAGTCATTTAAATGATATTGATTTAACAAATAGCATACCTAAAGATGCACTTGATATTCTTAATGTACTTTTTAATGATAGTTATAAGAGTGAATATATTCCTAAAGATGAATTAACTGAAAAGGTATCAGTTATAAAACCTAGTATGATTTTACAAAAAAATGATATTAAGCTTGTATTTAATATAATGTTTAATTTAATGGGTAATGAGCCATCAGGAGATAACGTTTTAGATAGTATTAATATGATGTCAGGTATTATGGATAATATCTCTGATTTAACATTATTAAATACTGATAAAAAGGATACTTTTAATCCTGTATTTGAAAGATTATATACATATACTGCAAATAGATATTTATCTAGTGGTAGTGGTAATGATTCTTCATCAATGTTATCAACTTCTTATTTATTAGGTGAAAAAAGTTCCAATTCAATTGATTGGGTTTCTGAATTGAATGCCCTAATTTCTTCACTTAATTCATCACTAAAGTTATTTAAATCAAATTATGAACCTCAAAGTGAATTAAGTATTTCTAATCAAATTGTTAATGGCTTATATAATATTTTTGATCAAACTAAAGCTGATTACAATAATAACGTTACTCTATATAATAATATAGTTGAAGATCTTTCAAATTCTAAACTTTTAGGTAAGGTATTATCCAATAGCTTGATTACTTCGACAATGCTTGATATTTTAAAAAATATTTCAGGTAATAAAAATGTTTATTATCCTTCTGAAATTAATTATGATAAAACAAAAAATGAAAAAGGCGAGATTTATAATTTATTTAATGGAATTGAATCACTTTTAAAGAAACAAGAATCAAAGAGCGTTGTATTAAAGCTTGTTAATAGTGAGGAACTTGTTAATAATGATATTAAAATTTTATGTAATTCATTTAATGATGAAGTATTAAATTATTTATTAGACTCAAAAATAATTTCTTCAGTTGTTTCAGCTGTTGTATTCAATTTGAACTTTGGTGATGTTAAATTAGTATTCCCTGATTCAGCTAAAGTAGAGATTAATAACCAACTTGTCAATTTAATTTCTAAAGATGAAATAAAAACTATAGCTAAAATTGCACCTTCATTACTTGATTGTATTCTTGATAAAGAAGGATCTGATTTGACAAAGAGTATTTTAAAGTTTGCGATTGATAAAAATGAAAATATAACTAGTAGTAATGTTTTATGTGCTACAGTGGCTAATTATCTCGTTAATAATGATAGTTTGAGTCAAATTGTTGTTGTTTCCGATGAATTAAAACAAAATGATATCAAAAAAATAGATTGTAGTGATAATTCTAGTGTTTGGCCAAATGAAATAAAGAATGTTTTAAATGCAATTAATATTCTTATTGATATTGATAGTGTTGATTTTAGTGACTCTGATAAATTGACAAGTAATATTCTATCTAAAATCAAATCTTTAAATGAAAAAAATGATAAAGATAATAACAAAACCAATCTTGATGTATTATATTCTTCAACATTAATAAAGTTAGCATTATCTAAGCAATTAGATGAAAAATTAACAAATGATATTGTTGATGATCATACTAAAACATTAATAAAAGAAGAAGATGGATGTTATAAGCAAGATGAAATAAAAAGCTTAGTAGATGTAATAAATGAAATGAATATTGATTTAAATGATACATCTAATATTAGTAATACAATTGTTGATGAAGTTAAGAATTTAAATAATTATTCAACTATAGATTCAAATAGAACAAAACTAGATGTATTATATTCTTCAACATTAATAAAATCAGCATTATCAAAGCAATTAGATGAAAAATTAACAAATGATATTGTTGATGATTATATTAAAACATTAATAAAAGAAGAAGATGGATGGTATAAGCAAGTTGAAATAAGAAGTTTAGTAGATGTAATAAATGAAATGAATATTAATTTAAATGATGGAGATTTATCATCAAAAATTACTAATCAAATTTCAAAATTAAATAATGAAACAGAAGTTGTAGGACTAAATTCAGGTAAAACAAAATTAGATGTTTTATATTCTTCAATAATTGTTAAAAGTGTAATAACAAATAAAGTTGAAGAAGAAAATAGTATTGTAGTGCCTAATGACGCAAAAGAAGAAAAATATATTAAACAAGATGAAATTAAGAATTTAATTGATGTCATAAAAGTATATGCAAATGAAGATGGATCAATAGATTATGTTACAATTAAAGATAAACTAGTGATATCTAAAAATGATTTTGAAACTAATGGTCGATTTATTAAATCAAAAATTTTACACGCAACAATTTCTAAATATTTAGTAGAGGAATTAAATAAGGATAAAACAATAGTCTTTTCTGATTCATATACTGGCCCTGAACAAATTTATATTAAGCCTATTGAACTTCAAGCATTAGTTTCAACTGCTTGTGCTATAAATAATAGTGATAATATTGGAGTAAATATTGAAATTAATACTTCAAGCCAAATTAGTAAAGATATCATAAAAGAAAATATCGCTAATTCTTTAATCGTTAGAGCTTTAATTTCTGATACTATTTCTGATAACATTGAAAATGAAATTGAAAATATATATGATAATTATGAAATTACAAATGGCAAGTTTGTTATATTATCTTCTGAGTTATCTTCACTTATTGATGTGTTAGCCTTAAGAAGCGATAGTATTAAAATAGATGCAAATGTTGATATTAATAATTATACTATTGAAAGAAATGATATTGAAACTTTAAGAAACTCTATAATAGTTTCTTATAAATTAACAAAAGAAATTGAAAAAAAGAATATTTGTGATGCTGATAAATTACCTAGTTCTGCTTATGATGAAAATGATAATTATATTAGTAAAAATGAATTATATGCTCTATTTGATATTTTAAGTGAAAATAATGAATTACTTATTTCTAATTTGAATAATGGCAATTTCACTTCGATTGACGAAAGCAAAATAGAAGCATTTAAAGCATCTAATATTGTTAGATACAAAATATCAAATTCATTACCAAATGATATAATTATTCCTGATGATTCATTTGAAACTGATTCTAATACTAAGAAACTTATTATAAATAATGATTATAAAGATTTATTAGATGCATTAGTTGCTTTAAAATTGAATGATTCTACATCTATTAATGTTAATAATATTACTAATGATTTTGATGCTGTAAAAGCTGAAACGGTTGCTAAAAGTATCATTGTAAGAGCAACTATAACAGATAAGTTAGAAATTACTTCTAACGAAATTAAGTTATATTATAAAATGGATGATATAAATTCTAGTCATATGGCTAATGGGACTCAAATTCAAATTTTAACTGAATTAGAAACAAAAAATATTCTTATTGGTATAACTAAAATGGGTATTGAAAGTGGTGTTTCTATCGATATTAATTTAGATACAATTAAAAACTATAATGAAGATGATTTAAACGTAATTTTAAATTCGAATACTTTAAGATATATTATTTCTCAAATTATTTCTTCTACACCTTCAACTGAAAATAAAGAAAAAGTATATTTAAAGAATAATATTAATGTTGAAGAAGTTAACTTTTATACTTTAGTAGAAGTGTGTACTATTGTTAATGATTTAAAAAAGTAGTAATAAGATTTAATGGGCTGTAAAAAAACTAGTTTTTGAAAAAATCAAAATTAGGACTTTTACAGTCCTTTTTTTGTTTAAAAAGCAAAAAAAGCTCGGGGAATCGAACCCGGAGCTATTTTCATGGTAAAATATTGTTGGACTACAACTATTTTACATTGGATATTATGCCATAAGTGATTTAATTAATGATAAAAGAATGATACTGTTAGATGAAAAAACATGCCATATGGCATTAGGAAATTTTATAAATGTTTATATTTTACCAAATGATGAGAAGATTTTTTCATTAATAGCAAAAGCTATATTTATTGAATGTAATTTTAAAATGGATAAAATGTATCTTGATGGTTCTAAATTCGAAGTAAATGCAAAATATAAATGTGATAGGATGGCTTGTGATAAAGTCAAGAAATTGTAAAATTAATGTGTTATTCACTACTGATTGTGTCAAAATGAATAATTGTATAAATTATACTAATATGATTATTCTTAGTTAAAATAATTGATTATACTTATATTATTTGAAATAAAAAAAACAGCATTAAGCTGTTTTATGTATTATAGATGGGGCGCATGACAGGGATCGAACCTGCGCGTGTCGGAGCCACAATCCGATGTGTTAACCACTTCACCACATGCGCCATAACTTTAGCACAATTTGACGTGCGATTACTATTATACATAAAAAAAATAATTTGTAAAGAGAAACCATTGAAAAAAATAAAAAAAATGTTAAAATACTTTTGATTATATATGAAAGGAATTAAAAATTAATGTTTAAAACTATACTTAAAGTTGTTTATGTTACTATAGCGGCAGTTCTATGTTTTATATTATATTTAGGTTTTTATAATACATTTAGATCTGATTATGTTGTTGAATTAACATCTTCAGCAGTAAAAGAAAAAAATTATGAAAAAATAGCAAAGGTTTTCAATGTTACCTTTGATTTGAATTCTATTTTATCAACACAACCAACTGATAAAGCTCATTTAGAAGTATTACCTTCAATTTCAAGAGTTGATGCTATTACATACAAGAAGAATGAAGAAAATGATTCTAAATATACTGCAACTACTAATTATTTATTTGAGTATAATTATTCATTTTATTTATATGAGCCAACATTTATTACTGCAGATTCATCTGATAATGGTTCATTAACAAATTCTACTGCTATAAGATTCTATACTGCAGATGAATCAAAATCTTATGACTATTTATTAAAGGTTACATCAACTGTCAATAAGGATAAATATAATGCATATCCTGAAAATATTTCTGATGCATTATTAAAATCAGGTAGAGATCAATTACAGGTTTTAAATCTAATTAATGTTACATATGCTACTATTAATGAATCAGTAATTAAATATATTGAATCTGATTATTTAAACAATGAAAAGATTTCAAAATATACAATTGTTGATGGAACAGGTACTGAAGTATTTACACCTCAAGAAATAAAATTAGATTTCTCTCAGCAATTTTTCAATGAACAAGAAATAATAGATTTTAAATCTAAATATAACGAGGTTATTGAAGCACAAAAGGAATCTACTGATGCTGCAAATGCTAAATATAGTGAATTTGAAAAATGGTATTATGGTGAGAATAAGGATGGAATGTTCTATACATTCTATGAAACAGAGGCTCATCCTACATATATGCATCAGCTTGATGAGGCAGAATTAAGACCAACTTCAATTATTTGGAAAACTATTGGTATTATCGCGTTATTCTTATTAGCTGTTGCAATTCTTTATGTTCTATTATTCCATTTCAAGTGGATTAAGAGAATTGTTACAAGAAATGGTAAAAATGAAGGTAGATACACTCCAAAGAAGAATTCGAATAATAATTCAAAACAAGCTCCAAAGAAACAAACTACTACAAATAAAACTGTAGTTAAAACTCTTGAGGCAAAATCAGAAGTTGTTGATTCTAAGATAGAGCCTGCAACTGAAAATACCAAAATAGAAGAAAAAAAAGAATCAGTTGAATCTGATTCAACTGAAACAAAATAATTATTTAGGCGCTAGAAATAGCGTCTTTTTTTAATGAAAAGAAATTACTATAATAATCTAGCAATTTCTTAATTCATTTAATTTATTTATTCCTTCTAATAATTTATCATCATCAATTGATGTATATCCTAATAAATAATAATTAGATTCTTTTTCATATTTATCATAATCAGTATAGGAATATATTCTTATCTTTTCTTTTTTTAATTTTTCTTTAAATTCATTATGATCTTTAATATCTAATTTAATAACTAATGATAAATAATTTCTTTTTTCATCTACTGGAATATTTAATTGATTTAATTGATTTATTATTAGATTTCTTTTTCTTAAATATTCTCTTTTCTTTTTGTTTAAATAAGTAGCATAATACCCTTCACTAATAAATCTAGCAAGTGATATTTGATTTAATGTTGGTACAGTATTAGAATAATATTTATATTTTTCAGTATATTTATTAATTAAATCAAATGGTAATATAATATAAGCTATTCTTAAACCTGGAAATAGTGTTGTTGAAAAGGTTGAAAAGAAGATAACATTATTGGGAATTAAGCTAATTATAGAGGTAGTAGGACTTCCATTTATCCTAAATTCAGCATCAAAATCATCTTCAATTATATAGCTATTAGTTTTTATTCCAAAATCAGCTAATTCTTTTTTTCTAGAAATAGTCATTTTTATTCCAGTTGGAAATTGATTAAAGGGAGTTGTATAAAGAATAGTTCTTTCTTTGGGTGGGATAACTCCTTCATTATCAAGATCTTGATATTTAATAGAATAGTTTTTATTTTTGAATAAATATTCAAGTTTATGATAACCAGGATTTTCAAGAGTTATATTATTTATATTACATAGAGGTAATATATTTTCAATCATTTCCATTCCGGATCCTATTATTATTTGATTTTCACTAACATTAATATTTCTATTGATTGCTAAATGATTTTTTATAGCTAACCTAAGACTTATATCTCCAAGTAAATTAGTTTTATTTAAATAATTTTCTTCTAATAAAACATCTTTCATTACCTTATTATAGTTTTTACAATTAAAATTGTTTACATTAGCTGTACTAAAATCATAAATAATATTATTATCATTAGCTATTTGAGTATATTTATAGCTATTTGAAATTGTTATTGCTGGTTGTTTAGTAACATAATAGCCGCTTTTTTCAATTGAATAAATGTATCCTTCATCTAATAAAAGATTATAAGCATTAATAACAGTATTAATACTAACATTTAAATCTGCTGAAAGAGTTCTTTTTGACGGGAGCTTTTCTCCACCCTTTAAAGTGTTATTATTGATTAATTTTTTGATTTCTGTAAATAGTTCTAGGTATTTAGGGTACTTGTTATTTAGTATAATATCCATGGTACTATCATTTCCTTTGTTTTGATATATAAATATGATACCACATCTATATTATTTGGTAAAATAAAAAAAATTTATCCTTTATTTAAGCTTAATAAAATGGTAAAATATTTGTAGTATTTTGAAAATGGGGGGTATGTATGAATCGTGTTGCTTCTTGTATAAAATTAGTTCAAATTTTAAGCGCTAATAATGATTATGTTAGCACAAAGGAACTAGCAGAGGTATTAGAAACTAATGCTAGAAATATAAGAGAATATATAAAGGAACTAGAGATTGCAGGTTATGTGATTCAATCATCTCAGGGAATTTATGGTGGATATATGCTTGATAAAACTTCATTATTGCCTAATATTAAGCTTAATGAAGAAGAAATTGAGTCTATTAATAAAGCTAATAATTTTTTAGCTAATTCATGTGATTATTTAGATTATAAGAATTATTCTATCGCGATTGGAAAAGTATTGTCTACTATTGATAGTCAAAAGGTTGTTACACCTATTACTATGATTGATAGATTCCCACTTTCAATGGATAAGTCAAAACTACAGGAAAGATATTCTATAATCGAAGAAGGAATTTCATCTCAACTCAAGGTTGAAATTAATTATACCTCTCAGACTGGTAAATCTAAGCTTCATATTATTCATCCTTATAAGCAATTTTTATATAATGGAAGTTGGTTTGTTTTAGCTTTTAATGAAACTATTAATGATTTTGGTTATTTTAAACTCAATAGAATTGATGAGATTTTCAAAACTAGAAATCATTTTACATTAAATAAAAATTTTGATGAAAAAAATTATTTAGATGATTTTGGAATGAAGCAAAATGGAGAATATTATCATATTGAACTAGAACTCGAGAATCTAAATACTGCTATTAAAGAAAGAATTTATGGTAAGAATCAGCGTGTTGAGGTAATAGATAGTAGTCATGTAAAATTTTCATGTGATATGCAAAATAAGAGTTTAATTTTATCATTTATTTTATCACTTGGTAATAGATGTAAGGTTATTTCTCCTGATTGGCTTATTGAAGATTTAAAGAATAGCTTATGGAGTACAATGGAAAAATATGAGTAATATAAAATATATATTTTTTGATTTTAATGGTACATTGCTAAATGATGTTGATTTATGCTTAGAACTATTAAATGGATTATTAAGAGGTCAAAATAAAAAAGAGGTGACTTTGGAGGAATATAAGAATATTTTTACTTTTCCAATTGAAGAGTATTATAGAAGAGCTGGAATTGATTTCAATATTGAATCATTTCAGTCATTATCCTTGAAGTTTATTAAGGAATATCAGCCTAGAAGTTTAGAATGTGGATTATATCTTAAGGTTTATGAAACAATTAATAAATTAAGAGAATTAGGATATCATACTTATATTCTATCAGCTAGTGAGAAAAATAATTTAATTGAGCAATGTGAGCATTATAAGCTTTTAGGTTTATTTGATGATATATTAGGTATTGATGATATTCATGCTAGAAGTAAGGTTGATATTGCGATAAATTATTGTAAGAATAATAATATTAATTCTAATGAAATTTTATTTATTGGCGATACAATTCATGATTATGAGGTATCTAAGTCTATTGGAGCTAAATGTTATTTGGTTTCATGTGGACATCAATCTAAAGAGGTATTAGGAGAAGCTAATGTACCTATTTTAAATAGTATTTATGATTTATTGGAGGAATTATGAGAATAATTAATGAGAATTTTAGTGATTTCAGCTTAGCTGAATATCCATATGATAAATTTCACACAGCTTTAGGAGAATATCATCATATTATTCAGCCGGGATATTATGGTAATTGGTATGATCCAATTTCATTACATCAATGGAGAAGTCTTGATGGTAGTTGGATGGTAACTGAAGAGAATGGTATTCATTATATGGAGCAAAATAGAGGAGATAATTCTACTGATGCATTTAAGAATGTATATTGTTGCTTAGTACATAAGACTGATTTATATTCTAGTTATTCATTATCTTTTAAGGTTAGATTATTTGAAATAAATCATTATTGTGGTATGGCCTTTTATTATAAAACATCGAGATGTTATTATGCGGTAGGTATTAATGGTAAGGAAATTGCTTTATATCATAGAAATGAAGAAACTTTTGAGATTATTCAAAAAAG
The DNA here is from genome assembly GCA_934216145.1 of uncultured Anaeroplasma sp. Classification (GTDB taxonomy): domain Bacteria; phylum Bacillota_I; class Bacilli_A; order Acholeplasmatales; family Anaeroplasmataceae; genus Anaeroplasma. The sequence goes on along the minus strand of CAKQBG010000014.1, from coordinate 18,914 downwards.
AGAAATTGAATTTGATGATTTTAAGGATTATAAAATAAAGATTATTGTTAATAAGCATACCTTAGTTTATTTAGACGATAAGCTTGTCCTTGAGGGTGATATTCAAGAGACTTATCCTTCTAAGGTTGGTTTAGTAGCTAAGAGTGCTTGTAGATATTCTGATGTTTTTGTTGATATGAATGATAATGAATATCAGAAGCATTTAGAGTTAAAGAAGGAAATTAATAATAAGTTAGAGGAAAAAAGAAGCAAGTATAGTCCTTTAGAGTGTATTAAGAAAATTAATTTAAAAAATTTCGGTAGTGGTAGACAATTAAGAATCGCCAGAACTAATAATAAGATTATTTTTATTTTAGCTCAACATCAAAAGAGAATGATTAGAGATTCATTTGCTCATTTAGCTAGTATGACTGCTTTTGATATTGATGGTAATGTTTTATGGAAAATAGGAGAAAGTAATCCTACATTTGATAATACATTTATTTCTTGTGATTTACCTTTCCAAATTGCTGATATTAATAATGATGGTAGGCTTGAGGTGATTTATGCTAGAAATTTTATGGTTCATATTATTGATTTATTAGATGGACATGAAATTAAAGCTATGAAAACACCTATTATTAAGGATGATCCTCTAGTTAAAAATGAACCTTTCTACCGTTTAAATGTGGATGCGATTAGAGTTGCTGATTTTGAGGGATTAGGTTATAAGGGCGATTTCATTATTAAGGATAGATATCAAAATGTTTGGGCTTATGATAAGAATATGGAATTATTATTTAGATATAATCATAAGAATACAGGCCATTTCCCTTATATTTATGATTTTAATAATGATGGTAAAGATGAAATGTTTGTTGGATATGATATGGTTAATAGCAAAGGAGAAATAGTATTTTCTCTTCCTATGAATTCTGATCATACTGATGAGATTATTTATGCGCCTCTTGATGGAGAAAATGATTATAAACTTGTTTTAGCATCAGGTAATGAGGGTATGAATATTATTAATTTAGATGGTAGCATTTATAAGCATAATGAAATTGGTCATGCTCAAAGAATAAGTGTTGCGAAATTTGATAATAATATGGAAGGACTAGGAATCTGTGCTACTGCATTTTGGGGTAGTGACGGAATAGTTTGTACATATGATAAGGATGGAAATTTATTACATCAAATTGAAGTAGAGACAAAGGGTACTATTGTCACACCTGTTTCTTATGATGGTGTACATAATTTAATTATGCTTCATGCTGGTAGTGATGGAGGATTAGTAGATTTTGAGCTTGATAGAGTTGTAATGTTTCCTAATGATAATCATCCTGATATATCAACAGAAGTATTTGATATTGATGGTGATGGAATTGATGAAATTATTTGTTGGGATTTACATGAGATGTGGATTTATAAGGCAAAAGAATATATTAAACCTCAAGATAGTATAAAGTATCCTCATGATAGTTTTTCTAATTATAGAGGAGAATATATTATTCCTAAGAAGAAATAGTTATTTTTTCATTTTTATTTATAATTATATGTCCTTGGTATAATTCTTGAAATTAATTTTACTTGAAAATTAATTTTATATCGTATATAATAAAGAAGATTATTCTTTGGAGGTTTTACTATGACTAAGTTTAGTAAACGTATAGTATTATTTTTAGCTTTAATTTCAACTACATTTGTTTTAGCAAGCTGTAGTAATTATAATTTTTATGAGGATTGGAAGTCTGCAGGTGCAACTATTGAATCTGAAAATGTTTATAAATCTTTAACATTAGATGAGGTAAAGGACAAAAGAGATGCAAAAGAGACATTCGCTTTAATCGTTGCTTCATCAACTGATTCAACTGCTTGTTCTGCTATTACAAAGATTCAAGAACAGGCTGATGTTGTAGGATATACTGGAAATGTTTATTTTATCAGCTCAAAGGATGTTTATAATGCTTCTTTATCAACACAAAAGGAATTTAAGGAAGTTGTTGGTAATAAGGAATTTACATCATCTACAAGTGATAAGCCTTTATTTGTTTTAATGGTTTATAATAAGGGTAATATTCTTGCTGATACATCCTCATCAAATAATTATTCAGCAATTGAAAATTATTTAAATAATGGGAATTCTGATTCTTTAGTTATTAATTATGAATTCTTAGCACATTATTTATTTTCAATTAATGAATTATATAAAAATAATTAATTTTATCCCAGATTATTCTGGGATATTTTTTTTGAATGAAAAAAAGCTCAGCAAGATGCTAAGCCTTTGACATTGGAAGCCTATAAATGGCATAAAGTATAAGAAAAAGTACTAAAATAATCATTAAAGATTCCAATGTATCACCAGTATTAGTATATGCATTAAATTAAAAATGTATCCATATATTAGTATGGTGATTTTATATGTTAATGATATCTTATAGTACCATTTTTAATAATTTAAAGGAAATTAAAGATAATAATGGTATTTGTCTTGTTGTAAAAAATGATGCCTATGGCTTGGGAATTGAAAAAATAACTTTACTTGCCTCTAAGGCAGGAATAAAAGAGCTTGCTGTAATAGATTATGTAGATGCCATAAGGATAAGAAAAATAGATAGTAATATAAGAATATTATTACTTGCTAACAGTAAATGTAATTTAGATATATTAAAAGAATATCAAATTACTCCTAGTGTAGAAAATGATAGTGAGTATCAATATTATAAAGAAAATAATATTAATATGGCCTTAAAGGTTGATGTTGGTATGCATAGATTTGGAGTTAAAAATCTAGATAATAAATATTTATTAGATGATATGGTAGAAGAAATATATTTTCATATTCCTAAATTAACTAATAGCTATAATACTATTATTTTTCATTATAGTAGCTTATGTAGTCAATATAATAAGAGATATCACTTTGGAGGAAGTATATTATATAATAATTATAATGTACCTTTAAGGATTGGTATTTTAGCTTATCAAAATTCTATTAAATTATATGGGAAAATTATAGCTTTAAAGTTTTTAAAGAAAAATGGTGTATTAGGTTATAATGAGGAATTTAAAGCAAGCCAGGATATGTATTACGCAATCATTGATATTGGCTATTATAATGGTTTAAATAGAAAAAATAAATATAAAGTATTTTATAAAGGTAATTATTATAATTCTATTGGTCTTTTATGTATGAATCATTTATTTATTGAAGCTAATTCTTTATTTGCTATAGGAGAATATGTAGAGTTTATTGGTAATAATATTGATATTAATGAATTATGTAATGATAATGTAAGCTTATATGAATTATTACTACATTTAAAATGAATAATAATAAATCTTGTTTAACTATTGAAAACATATTATAATATTAAGCATATATGGGAGGATTGATTATGTTTCACAGTACTAGAGGTAATAAGCTTATTTCTTCACCAGAGGCTATTTTAAATGGATTAGCCCCTGATTCAGGATTATATGTATTAGATAAGGTTAATAAGATTAATTATAAGGATTTAATTAATGATAGCTATCCTGTAATGGCTTCAAAGATATTAAAGGTATTTTTTCCTGAATTTGAATTAGAGGAATTAGAATTAGAAATATCAAATGCCTATAAGGCATTTGATATTGATGATGTTGTTGATTTACATAAATGTGATAATTCTTATTTTTTAGAGCTTTTTCATGGTCCTACCTTAGCTTTTAAGGATCTTGCTTTAGTTGTTTTACCTAGATTGATGAAGTTATCTAAAAAGAAGCTTGGCTATGATAAAAATATAACTATTTTAACTGCTACATCAGGTGATACTGGAGGAGCAGCATTAAATGGCTTTAAGGATATTCCGGGTATTTCAATTGTTGTTTTATATCCTAATGGTGGAGTATCATTAGTTCAAGAGGCTCAAATGTGCTCATTTAGAAGTGATAATGCTAAGATGTATGCAGTTAATGGTAATTTTGATGATTGTCAAAATTTGGTTAAGAAATTCTTTTCTGAGCATAAGGATTTAAATATTTCTAGTGCTAATTCTATTAATATTGCTAGATTAGCTCCTCAGGTTGTGTATTATTTTTATTCTTATATTAAGCTTTTAAGAAATAATGAGATTAAAGAAAATGAATTAGTTAATTTTGTTGTTCCAACAGGTAATTTCGGTAATATTTTTGCAGGATTTTATGCTAAAATGATGGGATTACCCATTAATGATTTAGTTTGCGCTTCAAATAAGAATAATGTTTTAACTGATTATTTCAATACTAATACCTATAATAAAAATAGAGAATTTTATAAGACTAATTCTCCATCTATGGATATAGTTATTTCTTCAAATTTTGAACGTTTTTTATATTATGCTTTAAATGAAGACACTAATAAGCTAGCGTTAAAGATGAATGAGCTTAAGGAAAATGGTAAATATAGTTTTAATAATCCTTTTGATTTTTTTTATGGCTATTCAACAGATGAAAATGAAACTTTAAATATTATTAAGAATGTATTTGATAAATATAATTACGCAATTGATCCTCATACCTCAGTAGCATATGGTGCTTATTTAAAGTATAAAAAAGAAGTAAATAATGATTATAAAACTATAATATTGTCTACAGCATCTCCATTTAAGTTTCCTGAAACTGTATTACAGGCATTAGGCTATAGTAGTGATAACGCACTTGAAAGCTTAAGTAAGGTTATTAATAAGGATATTCCTAGTGTATTAAATTATCCAGAAATAAAAAGAGAGGTTTTTGATTTAGACTCTATTGAGAATAAGATTGTGGAAGTGATAAAATGTTTACAGTCAAAGTAGCAGCTACTAGTGCGAATGTTTGTATTGGCTTTGATGTTTGTGGTATTGCGTTAAGTATATATGATGAATTTACATTTGAGGAAAGCAATAAAACTATTTTAGAAGGCTTTGAAAAGGAATTTTCTACTCCTAGTAATAATTTATTATTTCAAGCGTATAGTGAGGTATTTAAGTATTTAAATAAAGAAATTATTAACGCTAAAATAACTATGAGGGGTGATATTCCTTCCTCTAGAGGCTTAGGCTCATCATCAGCTTTAATTGTTGGTGGTATATTTGGGGCGAATAAAATATTGAATAATCCATTAACAAAAGATGAGTGCTTTAATCTTGCGACTAAGCTAGAGGGACATCCTGATAATGTTGCCCCAGCGATTTATGGTAATTTTGTGACAAGCTATAAAAAGGGTGATAAATATTATCATAATTGTTATAGAGTTTCCGATAAGCTAAAGCTTATGGTAATTATTCCTGATAAGAGAATTTCAACTCATGAGGCTAGAGGGGTATTACCTAGTAGCTATAGTATTAATGATTGTGTTTACAATTTATCTAGAATTATTAATCTTCCTAGAGCTTTAGAGGATGGTAATATGAATCTTTTAATGGATATATTAGATGATAGAATTCATGAACCATATCGTATGAAGCTTATTCCTAAATTTGAAGAAATAAAAAAAGTATGTAATAATTGTAATGCGAGCTTAATTATTTCTGGTAGTGGTTCTACAATGCTAGTTATTTCTGATAGCTATGGGCTTTCTTATAGACTTAAGGAGTTTGGCTATTTAGTTAAGGAAGTTACCGTAAGTGATGGGGTTATGATTTATGAGTGACACTTTTTATATTATTAATAAAAAGGTATTACCTAATTGTTTTGAGAAGGTTATCAAAATAAAGAAAATGGTTAATGATGGAGCTAAGATAATTGATGCCTGCAAGGCAGTTGATTTGTCTAGAGCAACCTATTACAAATATAAAGATTATGTTAGTGAATATAGTAAAATGCCTAGAAACCTAGTTAATGTATTAGTGATGATTAATAGAGTATTAGTAGATGAGTTTATTAAGAATTTAAATAGAGATGATATTAGTATTGTTAGTATTAATAGAGTTAATTTAACTGATGGTATAGCAAAGCTAGGTATTATATTATATACCTATGATATAAATACATTTTCTAATATTTTAGATGAGTTTAATCTATTAAATTACGAAATTAATATAATAGATGATAATCTTCATTAATTCTTAAGCGGTAGAAATGTTTACAAAATTATTGTAATTTGGTATAATCTATACTATAAGGAGGCAATTGTATGTCAGTTTTTGAAAAAGTTAAGGAGACAATCGTTAATAATATTAAGGTTGATCCAGATAAAATAACACTTGATACAGACCTTAAAAAAGATTTACATGCTGATAGTATTGATGCTGTACAGGTAATAATGGATTTAGAGGATGAGTATGGTATCGAGATTGATGTTGATAAGCTTCAAGACGATTCAACTGTTAGAGGAATAGTTAATTATATTGAAACATTAATAAAAAAGTAAAAAGGGCAAAGGGCCCTTTTTAATTTGTTAGGAGGTGATGAAATGGATATTTATGAATGGTATACTAAATGGCAAAATGATAAATGCTTTATGATTGAAAATGATTGCTTAAAGGAAAAAATAAGTATCATTTCATCTATACCTAGAGCGGATATTTATGGTTTTCAGGATTTAAGAATTAGGGAGCTTTTAGCATCTGATATTGAAGCTAGATATGAAAGATTAAAAAATAAAAATGTTTTATTTCCAGTTGGCTTTGATTCTTTATGTAATAGATCATATTTAGAAAATAAGAAACAACAAAATAAAATATCCGATGAGCTTTCTATTAATTTATTAAGACAAATGCTTTATTTGGGTATTGGAGTTAATAAAAGTAAAACTATTGATATGAGGCATGATGAATATTTATCTAATCTTCAATTATTTTTTATTGAACTATACAATAAAGGTTATATTAAATATGATAATTTAAAGGTATATTATGATGATGAGAATAATAAGATTTATGATTCTTTAAATACTCCCTCATCTGATTTACCTATGGTTAATAGAAGAGTGTTTTATTTAGATATTGATTCTATTACTCCTGAGCTTATTTCTGATATTAAGAGATTAGATACTAGTGATGAAATAAAGAATAATTTAATTAATTATTTAATGCCTATTAAAAGCTTATCATTAAATTTACAATTAAGTAATAATAAATCTTTAGTTATTAAAATGGATAATCCTGAGTATTTAGCTGGTGTTAGCTTTATATTAATTAATCCTGATTATTTATTAGGAGATTATGATATTAATACCCTTATAGATATTAATGAATATAATTCTTTAATTAATTTTTTTGAAGGAAGAGTTAATTCTTTTTTTAGTGGAATTTATGCTAAAAATCCATTAACTATGAAAGATATTCCTATATTTATTTCTAATATTATTGGAACTGGTATTCATTTAGGTATTCCTGATATTGATAGTGATGATGAAGCTATTTGTAAGGAATTAGATATTGAATCTATTAAGATTATTGAAAATGGTTTATTAATTAATTCTGATTTATTAAATGACCTCTCCTTAAATAGAGCTAAAGAGAAGATATTTAATGTTTTTTCTAGTGAGGGTATTGGTGATATTGTATATGATTATGGGCTAAAGAAAATATTATTATCATCATTAGATCCATTTGGCGCGTTATTTCCATTTTTAATTGATGAGAATTATAAGCTTTATTCTTTAGAAAACTTTTTACCATATAATTTTTCTTCTCAATTTAGACCTATCTTAAATGAAGGTGTAGATGTACCAGGTAGAGCGATAGAGGGTACAATTAATAATTTATTTTCAATTGGTAGCTATCCCATTATTTCTATTTTATATGATGAGATTGCTTTAAATGATAGTATTTTTTCCAATAATACTAGGGAGGAATTAAATAAGTGGGCTCCTTTTGTGTTTAGTTCTATAAAAAAGGAAAATATTTTAACTGAACTATTTATACCTTTAGTTTTATATAACTATTTAAAAAGAGAATTTGATTATGATATTCCACCATTATTTAAGAAAATAGCTGTAGTTGGTAAAAACTTAGATATTAAAGAAAAGGAAATTAGTAGAAAAAATAATAATTTTGTTGATTTTGATTATCTTTTACAGGAATATTCTCCTGATTCTATTAGATTATATTTTATGAGTAAGCCTTTAGAGAATGATTTTATTTTTAATAGAGATGAGCTATCAGATTTTGATTTGTTAATTAAATCTTTAAAAACATCATTATTAAATAAGAACATGGAATTAAATCCAAACTTAGATTATGAAATGGATATTTTCATTAGGAATGCTCAAAAATATTTAGATGATAGGAATATTATTGAATATGTTTCATTAGTAATAAGCTTTAGTAGAAAAAATATGAACTCTAAAGCAACAAAAAGACAAATACTTAGGTATTTGTCCTCAATTTATCCTATAATGCCATATTTATCTGATGAAATATATAAGGAATTATTTAATAGTAGATACTCCATAATTAATGAGGGTTGGTTAGATTGATGTCATACCTTGATATAAATTTAATCTCCTCATTTTTTTGTCTATTTCATTCATTACTACTAGCTTTCTTATACTCCATTTAGGCTCTACTAGATTTGTTATTACTCCATCTGCGGCTAGTCTATGAATTATTATAGAGTCTTTTAATCTTGTTATTTGCTTAACTGTAATATCAACATATTCCTCTAGCGTTAGAATATGAAAGGGATTTTCTAGATATTCTTGATACATTTTAGTATTATCTAATAAAAGAAGAGAATGAATTTTTATTCCTTGTATATCTAATTTATTAATAAAATCAATTGTATTAAGCATATCTTTTTCTGTTTCGTTAGGTAGTCCATTAATTATATGGACTACCACCTCAATATTATTTTTTCTTAGCTTATTAACAGAATTTATAAACTCTTCATTTGTTGAAAGTCTATTTATTCTTTTTCCTGTTTCTTCATTTGATGTTTGTAATCCTAACTCTATTTGAACTGGGTATCTAGTATTAAGCTCACTAAGGTATTCTATAACATCATCAGGTAAACAGTCCGCTCTTGTCGCAATAGCTATTCCAATTATATTGGGGTCTAATGCTAAAACAGGCTCATAGGTTTCTTTTAGCTTTTCTACACTAGCGTAGGTATTTGAGTTGGCTTGAAAGTAGGGAATGTATAGACAATCAGGCCATTTTTTATTCATAATTGCTTTTATCTCTAGAAATTGCATATCTAGGGGATGGTTTATATTTCCAGCGTAATCTCCACTTCCTAGTGGTGTACAATAGCTACAGCCTCCATAACCTTTTTTTCCATCCTTGTTTGGGCAGGTGAAGGAAGCATTTAAAGCTATTTTTGCTACCTTTTTATGAAATTTAGCTTTATAGTATTCATTTAGAGTATTATAATGTTTATCATTAGTAAAATAGTTCATTTGTATCCTCCATTTAGAAGTATTATACAATATAATTTTTATATTGCAATTTACATTATGTTTAATTTTGTAAAATTTTAAATGTACTAGGAAATTATTTTATTTTTTGATATAATAGTTTAGAAATGTTTTGTTAGGAAGTGATTTTATGTTTCATAGAATAATTGATTGTATTGTCCATCCTTCTAGAATTGTTTTAGGCTTTAAGGATAAAGTATGGAAGCCAATTGTTGTAGCTTTAGGCTTTTTACTAGTATTAATGGGCATTATTGTTGTTATAACATGTAACTCTGATTTTTTTGATAGGAGTATTTCTAATAAAGTTATTGCTGTATTAATTAATAGCGATACTGAATTTAATGTAGAGCTTTCTAATCATAAGCTAAGTGGTAAAAGCTCTAAGGCTGTTACAGATAATATTGCTGTTGGCTTTTTAAGCTCTGATTTGGAGTTTAATAATGGTTTATTATTTGATTTTAAAGAGAATTCAGTTAATGTTTATTATGGACGTAGCTTTTTAGGTGGATATAATTACGAAAACTTTAATGGAAGCTTTAATGTTGAATCTGTTATTAATGGCGCTATAGCTGATAGAGCTGATTTTTCGGATTTAATTTATTCATCATTAGATTCATTTAATTCCGTCTTAAGAATTAATAATATCGCTTCTAATTTTGGAATGATTTGTGCTTATTCAGTAGTTATATTTTTATTAGGATTATTATTTTCTTATTTTGCTAATCCAGATATTAGGATGAATGTTAGAGTTAAGCTAGTTTTATATACATTACCTAGCTTTTATGTAGTTATGTGTTTTGCTTTTTTATATAATCTTTCATGGTTACAATATGTAGCCTTTATTTTACCTTTTATATATTCAAAGATTGCGTTTAGTCATATTATTCGCATTAAAAAATAGGGATGAGTTATGAAATTAATTGAGGAAATAAAGAATAGTAATATTTTACCTTTAGATAATGATATTAAAATCGATGAGGTAGTTTTGAAAAAGATTAGTAAGAAATTAGATATATCCTTCGTTTTAAAAAAGGCTTTATCATTTAAATGCTATAATAGTTTAAGGGAGAAGAGCTTAGAGCTTTTAAAGGATTTAAAGCTTGAAATTAATATTAATATTGGATATGAAAATGAAGAATTATCTAATGAGGAATTAAAGGAATATTTATCAGAGATTATTAAAGCTTTAACTAATGCTTCAGCTAGATTTAAGGTTTTAAGTATTGATGATTGTATTATTGAGGGTAATTCTGTTACCTTCTTAATTGCTTATGATGCGTTAGGTGTTGAGAATTTGTGCTTGCCTGTAAAGAACGAATTTGCAAAATATGGTTTAGATATTAATGTTTATGTTAAGAAAGATCCTAATAAATCAGTTGAGGCTGAAATTCAAGCATTAGATGATCAAATTCAGCTTCAGTTAAATAAGCAAAATGAAGAGGCTAAGGCTGCAATGAATTTTAATAAAAAGATTCAGGAGCAGAAGAAAAGCTATGGTAGAGAGGTTATTAAAACTGTTTCTCACATTAAGGTTATACCTACTACCTATGAGGAGATTCAGGCTTATCAGCATACTAATGGACCTGCAGTATTTTTAATTGAGGCTTATGTTTTTGGAATTGAGACTAAGACATTTCCTAATAAGAAGAGTATGCTTGTAACTATGAAGGTTACTGATGAAACTGATTCTATATTAGTTAAAAGATGGGTTATTAATGAAGAGGAAAAGAAGCTTTATTTAAATGATGTTAAGAATGGTACTATTTTAAGGATTACTGGTTCTGCTGAATATGATAATTTTGCTAAAGATGTTGTTTTAACAGCTCAAAATATTGAGATGATTGGTATGAAGAAGGATGAGGAGGTAATGGATGACGCTCCTGTAAAGAGAGTAGAATTACATTGCCATACTAAAATGTCAACTCTTGATGGCTTAAGTGAAGGCTCAGATTATATGAAACTTGTTACTAAGTGGGGCTGGAAGACTATGGCTTTTACTGATCATAATGGTATGCATGATGTTCCTGAAATAGCTCATGCGTTACCTAAATATCCTGATTTTAAGCCTATTTATGGTACTGAGCTTGCGTATATTGATGATAGTAAGTATTTTATTACTTTTAATGAAAAGGATATTCCTTTAAAGGAAGCAAGCTATGTAGTATTCGATATTGAAACTACAGGTTTATCTCAAACATATGATGATATTATTGAAATTGCGGCTGTAAAGGTATTTAGAGGTGGAATTGTTTCTACTTATGAAACCTTTGTTAATCCTAAAAAGCCTATTCCTGAAAAGATTACAAACTTAACTTCTATTACTGATGAGATGGTAATGGATGCATCCCCTATTGAGGAAATTATGCCTAAATTCTTAGAATTTTGTGAGGGCTGTATTTTAGTTGCCCATAATGCAAAATTCGATGTTGGTATGATTTATAAGGATATGAAGAAGCTTGGTATTCAAGCTTATGATTATCCTGTAATTGATACATTGAATTTGTTTAGAGCAGGGTATTACGATCAAGTTAAAACATTTAATTTGAAGTCTTTATCTAAATATTTTAAGGTTAAGCAGGAACATCATCACCGTGCGATTGATGATACTAGAGTTACTGCCTTATGTTTTATTAGCATGTTAAATGATTTATATAGTAGAGGTATTACTAATTATAAAGATATTAACTCATTAATTGATCCAAATATTCATTATCGTTATTTAATTCCACCTCATATTACTATGCTAGCTAAGAATCCTGTTGGCTATAAGAATCTATTTAAGATTGTTTCAGATTCATTAACTAATCATTTTTATAGTGGAAACGCTCGTGCTTTAAAGTCTGTAATTGAAAAATATAGAGATGGTATTTTAATTGGTAGTGGCTGTGTTAATGGTAATGTCTTTGAGCTTGCGTTAAATAGAAGCCAAGAGGAGCTTGAGGAGGAGATAATGTATTATGATTACATCGAGGTTCAGCCTCCTACAGCTTATAGACAGCTATTTAATGATATGCCAGATGGTGAAGAAAGAGTTAAGGAAATAATAATTAAAATTATTAATACTGCTAAAAAATTAGGTAAAATGGTTGTTGCGACATCAGATTGTCATTATACTAGACCCAATTTAAAGAAGTATCGTGATATTTTAATTGCTTCACCTCAAATTGGTGGGGGTACTCACCCACTTGAAAGATATAGTGAGGCTCCTGATATGCATTTAAGAACTACTAATGAAATGCTTGATGAATTTAACTTTATTGATAAGGATTTAGCATATGAAATAGTTGTTACAAATACTAATTTAATTGCTGATTCAATTGAATCATTCCCTGCCTTTAAGACTGGAAAGGATGATATGTACGCTCCAAGAGATGATGAATTTAAGGATAACTTTCTTCATATTCCATCTATTGAGGAAGAAACAAGAAGAATTGTTAATGATACTAAGGTTAAATTATATGGAGAAAATGCTCATCCTATTGTTACTAATAGACTAGATCATGAACTTAATTGTATTATTTCAAATGGATATGCATCTATTTATTATATTTGTCATTTAATGGTAGCGAAATCATTAAGTGATGGTTATCTAGTTGGATCACGTGGTTCTGTTGGTTCATCATTAGTTGCGACTATGATGAATATTTCAGAGATTAATCCGCTTGCTCCACATTATCGTTGTAAGAAATGTAAATTTCATACATTTAAAATGCGTGATGATGAAATTGAAAAGTATGGATTACGTGATATTGAAAAGGATCTACAACCAATTTTAAGAAGTGTAGATTCAGGCTATGACCTTCCAGATCATTTGTGTCCTGTATGTGGTGAACCACTTGCTAAGGATGGACATGATATTCCATTTGAAACCTTCTTAGGATTTAACGGTGATAAGACACCTGATATTGATTTAAACTTCTCAGGTGAATATCAAGCTCAGGCTCATGAATATGTTAGAACAGTATTTGGTCCTGAAAATGCATTTAGAGCTGGTACAGTTGGTACAATTGCCGAAAAGAATGCCTTTGGATATGTTAAGGGCTATTGTGAGCGTAAGGGTATTTATTTAAGAAATTGTGAAATGGATAGACTTGCTACATATTTAGTTGGTGTTAAAAGATCAACAGGGCAGCATCCTGGTGGAATTGTTGTAGTACCACATTATGTTGATATTTATGATGTTACCCCTGTTCAGTATCCAGCCGATAATATTGAAAATAACTGGAGAACAACTCACTTTGATTATCACTCATTTGAGGCTAACCTATTAAAGTTTGATATACTTGGACACGATGATCCAACATTAATTAAATATTTTATGGATTATGTTCATTTACATCAAAGTGATTTTCCATTCTCTAATCCTCAGGATATTCCAATTGATGATAAGAATCTATATCGTTTATTCTATGATCCATCTGTTATTGGTGTTTCCCCAGAGGCATTAGGTAGTAGTGTTGCTTCTTATGCTGTACCTGAATTAGGTACAAACTTTGTTCAAAAGATGCTAGTTGAAACATTACCTAAAACATTCGCTCAGCTAGTAAAGATTTCAGGATTATCTCATGGTACAAATGTATGGAATACAAATGCTCAGGAGCTTGTAAATGGTAGAACTGAATTCGGTAAAATTGAATTTAAGGATATCATTGGTTGTCGTGATGATATTATGGTTGATTTAATGCGTATGGGATTAGACCCTTTAAAATCATTTAAGATTATGGAATTTGTTCGTAAGAATAAAAAGGTAAAAGATCCTCAAGGTTGGATTGATTTCCAAGCTTATATGCGTGAGATGAAGGTTCCTGAATGGTATATTTGGAGCTGCGACAAAATAGAATACATGTTCCCTAAGGCTCACGCTACTGCATATTGTATGATGTCACTTCGTATTGCCTGGTTTAAGGTTCATTCACCTGCATTATTCTATAGTGCTTGGTTTTCTAAACGTGCTAAGGCTTATCATGTTCAGTCATTCTTAGGTGGCCCTGTAGCTATTAAGGCTATGATTTCTGAGCTTCAGAATAAGAAGGGCGCAACAGCTAAGGATGAGGATTTAGTTACAGCATTACAGGTAGCACTAGAAATGACATTAAGAGGAATTAAGTTCTTACCTATTTCAATAGAAAAATCAAGCGCAACTATTTTTGAGGTAGAGGATGGTAATTTACGTATGCCATTTACCGCACTTGATGGCTTAGGAGAAAGTGTAGCAGTTGATATAGTTACAAAAAGAGATGAAAAGGCATTTACATCTAAGGAAGATGTTGTTACTAGAACTCGTCTAAATCAAACTCAATATGAGGAATTTGATATTATGCATTCTTTTGGAAATCTACCTGAAAAGGATCCTGTAAAGGAAGAAGGATTATTTGCCCTAGATTTTTAAAAATGTGAATTTATGGGAAAAAATAAAAATTACCACTTATTTATTATAATATGGTATAATAATAATATATTAAGGAATAGGAGATGACTTAGATGAAACCAAGTCCATTATTTTCTACAGTAGCATCTGGAGAAAAGTATTATGATGATGTTAACAAAGCTTCCATTAAGGGAGTTTCAATTAAAACATTTATTTTATTAGGTATAGCTGTAGTAGTAGCAGTTTTAACAGCAATATTCTTACCAACAATATTAGAATCTAATCCATATGGCTTATATGTTGCTTTATGTGTATCTTCTGTAGTAGGCTTTATTACAGTTATGATTGGTAGAATGTCTGAAAGGGCCTCTAAATATTGTGGCTGTATTTATGCAGTATGTGAAGGCTTATTTATCGGTACTCTTTCAAGAATTGTTGAAGAATTTTTGCCTGGTACTTCTGTTATAGCTGTATTCTCAACTTTAATCATTTATTTTATTGTTTTAGCCTTATTTTCTATGGGAATTATTAAAAATTCAAATGGCTTTAGAAAATTTGCATTAGCTATTTGCTTTAGTGCTTTAGCTTTAGTATTATTCACTTCAATTTTCAATATTTTTATGCCAATTCAAAATCTTGGTGTATTAATTGCCATTGAAGCTTTCCTATTATTCTATGGCGTTATAGCTTTAATATTAAATTTCATGGAGGCTTCAGCAATGGTTGAAGCAGGCTGCAGTAAAAATTCTGAGTGGTGTGTAGCTTTAGGAATGACAGTTAGTTTAATTTATATTTATTTAGAAATTCTTAGACTTATTATTTTAATTTCTGGAAGTCGTAAAGATTAATAAAATTTCCTCTTGATAAATTCAAGAGGATTTTTTTAGCCCATTTTCTTTTCAACTCCCCTCATATATTATACTGAAGGAGGGAGAAGATGAATAATAATACTTGTGGCTGTTCTCAACAAATGCCAGCCTATAATCAAGTTGTTCAAACATGTAATGTTGAAATGATTCCTCATTACACTAATTATCATACAACTCATGTTAACAATTGTATTAAAAGACATGTAAATATTCCAGTATTTACTGAATCATTTGAAACAGTTGTTACTAATGAGTATGTAGAAGGTACACCTATGTATTATCCTTATGGCTTTAATTATAATAATCAGCCTTTTAATGATTTAAATTCTAACTATACTGGTAATGTTTCAACAAATCCAGGCTTTACACCATTTAATGGCTATAGATAGAGCTATATAAATTCCAATAAAGGAGTTTATTATAGCTCTTTATTTTTTTTAGAAGCTTTTTATTTGATTTTGTCTAAATTTGTAATATAATTTATATTCGAAAAGAGGTATTAAAATGAGCTATAATTTAAAAAGAAAATTTTTTATATCACTAATCTTTATTTTTTCATTATTCGCATTTGATTGCCTTTTATCTATATATGCATATAATCAAGTATTTTATACTAATTATTTATTTCAATTTTCATTTTATATATTATTAGCTTCTATAATTTATTTTTTTAAATCAAATAAATTTTCATTTATATATTCAATAATAATTATAATTCTTCATTCTATTTATATATTTATAAACTTATTATTGTTTATCTCATCTAATGATATATTCTCTATTAATTATATATTATTATTTACCACAGCAATGAGGGTCGTAAATACGAGCTATATTCCTTGGATGGTTATTATTTTGTATATTATTATTTATTCAGCTATAGTAGGATTATTTTTCTTAGTCTTTAAATTCACTAAAAAAGATAATAAAAATCTAATTAATTCACCTCAAATAATCGCAATAACATTATTGTTTATTTTTGCATTTACTAGAGGAATTGCACTTGATAGCATATTATCAAATAATTATGATAGTGATTTATATCAAAATATGAATTCTTCAGAAATTATATCATTTCAATCTCAAACTCAAAAGAAGCAATGCTTAAGATTATATGGAAGCTTTACTTATGAGCTTGGAGAAATTAATTATTTAATTACTCCAATTAATATTTCTAGTGATTCAATATTTGATAATAATTGTTCATATTCAAGTGAATTTACAAATGCTTCAGTATCATTTTCAGAATATAATGTTATAACTATTATGGTTGAGACAGGCTGTTCATTTTTAGTTAATAAGACATTAACACCTAATTTATATAGTCTTACTTCTAATAGTTTTAACTTCACTAATAGCTATTCAAAGAATAAAACAAATGTTTCTGAATTTATTGGTATTACTGGTAGTGGTACAAACATTACTAATATAATGTCCGGTAGTCTTGAGAATAAATATTCTATTGTTAATGTCTTAAAGAAAAAAGGTTATTTTACTCAATATTTCCATGATAATGATAAATCATTTTATAATAGAGGAAGCGAGATGTCTAATCTTGGCTTTGAAAAAAGCTATTTCGCAAATGAAATAAATCCTGAGGTTATAGATGATATAAATAAATGGAATGGTTCATATCCATTAGATAGTGAGTTTGTTAAATTAACTAAAGATAAGATGATACCTGAAAAATCTAAGACTCCTTTTTATACCTTCTTTACAACTTTTTCAACTCATGGACCATATGGAAGAAATGGTTCTAATTATCAAAAATTTATTGATTTAGGATATTATGATAAGCTATCCCAGGCTTTAGAAAATGGTGATTGGGAAAATATTTGTTCTGATGATTCATTAGAAATTCAAGCTCAAGTTGAGTATTTACAATGTGCAATGATGGATTTTGATTGTGCTTTAGGATTAATTATTGATAGATTAAAGGAAACTAATCAATATGATAATACAATTATAGCTATTTATGGAGATCATGATGCTTATTATAAGTCTAATAATTGTGAACCTTTAAAAGAATATGTTTATAATACTACTGATTTTTATGATTCTAAGCAATATTCTATTATTACTATGATATCTAATCCTAAAATTACTGAATTTTACAGAAAAAATAATAAGCTAGCTACTAATCAAAAGATTAATATTGATAAGTTTGTAAGCCCATATATTATTGTTCCTACATTATTAGATATATTAGGATATGAATATAATCCTAACCATTATACAGGTATTTCTGTATTTAGAATGAAAACTGATTTTGATAATATTTTCTATTCTCATGAATTAGGTATTTATTTATCTCAGGATTTAACAGCTATCGCTCAGGGAGCATATAAGTTTGATAATGATACTACTGATGAATATAAAGAAAAATTTGAAGAAAGCTTAGAAATTTTAATGCAAAAGGTTTATTATTTTGATATAATTTATAAAAATGGTGGTTTTAAGGAGAATGACGATGGATCTATTTAATTTAAGCGGTAAAACTGCAATTGTTACTGGCAGCAACACCGGATTAGGTCAAGCTATTTGTGTTGGATTAAGTGAATCTGGATGTAATATTGTTGGTGTATCAAGAAGAAGTAATGAAGAAACTAAAAGGCTAGTTATGGAGAAGAATGGTAAATTTTTAGAAATAAATGCTGATCTATCTAATACTAATGCTGTAAAAGAAATAATTGATAAGGCCTATAGTCATTTTGGTAGTGTTGATATTTTAGTAAATAATGCTGGAATGATTTTAAGAAATGATTCTATTGATGTTAGTGAAGAGGATTGGGATAAGGTATTAAATGTTAATTTGAAAACAGTTTTCTTTTTATCACAGGAATTTGCAAAAAATTGTTTATCAAATAATCATGGAGGAAAGATTATTAATATTGCCTCAATGCTAAGCTATCAAGGTGGATATAGAGTTGCGTCATATTGTGCATCAAAGAGCGCTATTATGGGTATTACTAAGAGTTTATGTAATGAATGGGCAAGTAAAGGTATTAATGTTAACGCGATCGCACCAGGGTATTTTGAGACTAATAATACAAAGGATATTAGAAATGATCAAAATAGAAATGAAGCTATTTTAGATAGAATTCCAGCTGGTAGATGGGGTAATCCTAATGATTTAATTGGCGCAATTATTTTTCTTTCTAGTAAGGCTTCAGATTATGTTAATGGCTTTACATTAGCTGTTGATGGTGGATGGCTTGCAAGATAATATTTGAAACATTTATAAATACGTGCTATAATACCTGAATTTAGGATTCTACCCTTCATTTGGGGTGTTAAGCTGTATATCAAACTCGGTTTCAAATAGTAGGTCTAT
>CAKQBG010000013.1 GCA_934216145.1 uncultured Anaeroplasma sp. | reverse complement strand
AATAACAAATAACACAATTACTAAAATTTATTTATAATTTTATCACTTAATTCCACTTTCTACTTGAAATTCAGCAACAATACGTTTTTATTTTATCATTTGATTACTATAATGTCTAGAGTTATTTTAAATCCTTTATTGAATAGATACAAAAATATAAAATCAATAATAATATACTCCAAATTAAAATAAAATAGAATGAATCAAATGACACTATATTTCCTATTTTAATTATAGGCCAATATTTACATAATATTTTATTTAGATTTGTATAATTACTTGACATGACTCTTAATACAATTGCCACAAAAGATATTACCACTGGAATAAATATAGATTGTATTAATGTTGAAAACATTAATTGAAGTGCTCCTTCAAATAATAATGACATAAACAAAAATGATATAATCCTTAAGGAATCTAAATCTAATGAATAATTTTGATATAGAATTAATGGAATTAAAAATAGTATTAACGAATCTAATATAACTATAAATGCAATTATAATTAGTAAGGCTAAAAGCTTTGATACTATTATTTTAGTTCTTTTAACATAAGATATAAATAACGAGTCAAAGGAATTAGAATTAATAGCTAAAGTTAATGTTATTGCGATTAGCAAAACACTATTAAAAAGCTGAATAATAAATATCGATTGATTAAAATAACTCATATGAATGTCATTATAGCTTGCTAGATATACCATATTATCCATTGTTGGATTCGCAATAAATACTAAGCATAAGCCAGATAATATAAATCCAATTATAAAAATTATTAAGGTAAGCTTAGAAGAAATCAAGCATAAATATAGGCTAGTCAGCGGCAATAGCTGTCTTTCTCTTTTTTTCATTAATGCATCCCTCCTTTACCTCATAAATAACAGGATGAAGCTCATTAAATAAAGTTTTAGTATGTAAGCACATAATAACGATTTTATTTTCAGAAAGCTTGTTAATTATATCCTGTTTAAATATTCTTTTGGTAGAGTCATCAAGCCCGTCTATTGGCTCATCTAATATATAACAACCACTATCTCTACTTAAAATTTGAATTATTCCTAGCTTTTGAAGATTTCCCTTTGATAATTCTCCTATTCTTTTGTTAGGTATTTGATATTTTTTCATTAATTCTATTGGAATAGATAGAATCTTACAATAGCTTCTAACCTTTAAAAGTTTTGGCATAATATATTTATCTGGTAAATAGCTAATTGTCTCATAAATTTTTAAAGATCCTGATGTTTTATATATTAAACCTGCTAGTATTTTAGTAATAGTAGTTTTACCACTACCATTAATTCCAGTAAATACATAAAGCTTTCCATTTTCAAAGTTTAAATTTACATTAGTAATTATTTCATTACTTCCATATTTTTTAGATAGTCCTTCTACACTAAGCATAATTTATTGCTCCTTTAACTCCTCGTTCTTTAAAATCCTGATAGGGAGTATCAGTAATCATAAATGGAAATTGATCTATATAATATTTCTTTTCGTTCATAATAATTTCTACATAAGATTTATTTAAAATAACCTTCTTAGTATAGACTAAGGGAATAAAATAGGAATCATCCTCAAATTTAAAGCTTGATGTGTTTGTACCTATTAGAGTATAGCTTGGTAGAACATTAAATATTTTTATTTCATTTTCATATTTAACACCACTTATAACTGAATCTAGCTTTCCATACGCAAAATCTCCTACATTAATTTTACTCACTGTTCCATAAATATTAGGCTTAATAGTTAAGCCTACTAAAAGCTTTGAGCCATTTATTTCAGAATAGACTCCATTAAATAAATCAAAATCAAATAATTCTATATCACTATTATCATAAATAGAAATACCACCTAATAGGATACTTATTTCATAAGCCTTATTTTTTATATTAAGCTTTACATTATTTAGCTTTATAGTACTTGATAGATTAGGTATACTAGCTCTAAATTTATGAATATATCCATTATTAATTTCATAGTTTTCACAATAAACATTAGCTAATAATAAATAACTTGTATCAGTTGTTAATGAATATATATTATCATTAGTATATGAGAAGGCTGGATTTTTTTGATTAGAATATAAATTAAAATTAAGCTCCCTTCCATCCTCATAAACATAACCTGTACTTTCTACTATTGAATACACCTCTAATTCTGTTGGCTTATTATTAGAATAAATAATTAGTCCTGTAGTTATAATTGAAAATATTAATAATAAAAATAAAAATGTCTTTTTCATATCTTCACCTTTTCTACCTTTGCATATTGACTTTCAAGTGTTACAAACTCATATCCACCATAAATAGTTCTAAAGAAAAACTCATATATAGCACAAACACCATTATTAACAGTTAAATTTCCCGTTAAATAAACAATACATCTACTCCCAGCCTCAACGGTTAGTTTCATAGTTTGTTTTTCTTTTCTAGAGATAGTTGTTGAATTTGAATATTCAACTCCACTTTTAGCAGAAGCTTCAGCTTTAACCTTATTAATTGTTCCAGATGCACTTCCACTTATTTGTCCACTAGAACTAAATGTAACTTTATTGTTCATTTCAACCTGAACATCAACATCATAGGTTATATCTGTTGAACTTTTATTGTGTACACTAAATAGTGTGTTAGATATATATGATGCTTGTACATTCTTTGTTACTGGATAAACTACCACGGCGAAGAAATAGGTACCATCTGTTTTAGGAAGTAGCTCATCAAATTCCTTTAAAGTAAAATTCTTAAGTAGCTTTCCTGATGATAACATAATCTCAACAAATGATTGATAATCAGTCTCAGCATAGTCTGCTGCCTTTACATCAACTGTAAAGAATAGAACTATCATAACTAAATATGATAGAATTAGCATATAAATTTTTTTCATTTTTAATCACCTTTTTTTAACCCTTCATATAATAATAGTGAAAAAAAAGGATTTTTTTTAATTTTTTGTAAAATTTTTTTTAAAAAATTTTATGGTGATAGAAATTAATGCTATAAATAGCCTCTCAAAGCTAATTTTAAAGCTAAATCCAATGGAGCTTACAGCACTAGCTATTGTTATAGGATATTTATTCACAAGTGATTTAAATTATAATGAAGTTCAATCTATTGGTAATTTTTTTGAACTTGTAGGTCAAACTTTAATTACATATGGTACACAAATGCAAAATCTAGATCAAGATGTAAATTCTGATATTGAAATAGATGACGCCATAGATTTATTAAAGAAAAAAATCGGTAATATCGAAAAGATAATTACCGATTTAAAGAATTAAAATTTTTCAAGTTCATTAATTGTGTTATTTAAATAATCACAATTATAATCCTCAATGATTCCATTATCCATGTACTTAGCAAGCTCAGGATTAATTGGACATGAATCTAATGGCTTAATATTATAGTATTTTGCAACATCCTCAAGCTTTGATTCACCAAATGGATATAATAGATTGTTACAACAAGGACATTTAATATAACTCATATTTTCTACTAATCCAACAATCTTTATTTTCATTTGTTCGCACATATTTACTGCTTTTCCAACAATCATTTTTACTAAATCCTGTGGAGTTGATACTATAATAACACCATCTACAGGAATAGATTGGAATACTGTTAATGCCACATCAGATGTTCCTGGAGGCATATCAATTAATAAATAATCTAAATCCTCCCATAAAACATTTGAATAAAATTGCTTTATAGCTCCTCCTACAACAGGTCCACGCCATAATACAGGCTTTGTAGGATCAGGAATTAATAGATTAATAGACATAATCTTAATTCCTAGTTTTGTAATTGGTGGAAACATTAATGTATCAGTTCCTTCTACTCCTTCTCCTACTCCAAAAGATTTTGGAATAGATGGTCCTGTAATGTCACTATCAAGGATACCAACCTTATATCCCTTATTAGCTAGCTTTAAGGCAAGTAGGCTTGTAACACTTGATTTTCCTACTCCACCCTTACCTGATACAACGCCAATTATTTTTTTTATATGATTTTCTTTAGCTGTTGATACTAATAAAGATTTATTTTTATCACAGCTAGAATTACAATTTGAGCAATCATGATTACATGACATTTTTATTACCTCTTTAAAAATCATTCACATATATTAATATGAGGTGAATGAAATGTATAGTTATTATAATAACCCAGTCTACTATCGAGATGACAATAGAGGATTACTTCTTCCCTTTTTAGTAGGTGCGGCAGTAGCGTTTCCAATTGGATATATTGCCTCTAACACAAATACTAATAAGAGTCAAATGATGCCAATGAATTATGGCTATGGATATAGCTACCCAATGCATAATCCTTACATGTATCCATATCCAATACCATATTATTAATTTTCATTCTTATGAATAGATTGAATTAACTCCTCAATATGATTACCATAGTCTAGAGAAGTATCACGCTTGAATATTAATTCAGGCATTTTTCTTGCTTGAAGCTTTTTACATAATTCACTTCTAAGATATCCCTTAGATGCCTCAAGCTCATGCTGATATAATTCTTCTTTTCCATCATAGAAAGTATAATATACAGTCATATATGATAAATCATTTGTAATACGAATTTCAGTTATTGTTACATGAGAAAGATGTTTATTTTTAGTATCTCTTGAAAGAATTATACTTAATTCTCTAAGAGCATTTGATTCTAAACGCTTTAAACTTAAGCTCATTATCTAGGAATCTCCCTTAATACTGAGGCTTCAAATACATCGCCTTCTTTAATATCATTAAAGTTTTCGATTGTAATACCACATTCAAAGCCATATTTAACCTCTTTAACATCATCCTTAAATCTCTTTAAAGAAGCCATCTTTCCTTCGAATACGACAACACCATCTCTTAAAATACGTACTAATGAATTTCTCTCAATAACACCATCAGTTACATAACATCCAGCAATTGTACCAACCTTAGAAAGCTTAAATAAGCTTCTAACCTCTGCTTGACCTGTAACTACCTCTTCAAATACTGGATCTAATAAACCCTTAAGTGCAGCTTCGATATCCTCAATAACCTTATAAATAATGTTATAAAGACGAATTTCTACACCCTTAGCTTGTGCCTCCTGACGAACAGGAGCCATTGGTCTAACATTAAATCCAATAATAATTGCATGTGAAGCCTCTGCTAAAGATACATCTGTATCAGTAATAGCTCCAACAGTAGCACGAATAATATTTACCTTTAAATCCTCAATGTTAATTTTCTCTAAAGAAGCTTTTAAAGCCTCTACAGAGCCCTGAACATCACCCTTAATAATTAGGTTAAGGATTTTTTCTTTATCTTGAGATGCTTCTTGGAATAAATCCTCTAATGAAGAAGCCTTTCTAGAAGCAAGCTCCTGCATCTTAGCCTTATTAGCTCTAGCTTCAGCTGTTTCACGAGCTAAACGCTCATCAGAGAATACCATAAATTTATCTCCAGCCTGTGGAACATCAGAAAGACCTGTAACTGCTACTGCAGTAGATGGAGATGCAGATTCAAATCTTTGATGCCTATCGTCCTCCATTGTACGTACTCTACCATAGGTATTACCACATACAACAACATCACCAATTTTTAATGTACCATTTTGAACTAGGAATGTAGCAACTGGTCCACGACCCTTATCAAGCTGAGCCTCAATAACAGTACCCATACCTAAACGATTAGGATTTGCCTTTAAATCCTTCATTTCAGCTACTAATTGTACCATTTCAAGTAATTGATCAACACCAGTACCCTTTAATGCTGAAATAGGTACGAAGATTGTATCTCCACCCCAATCCTCAGCAATTAATCCCAAATTAGCTAATTCAGTCTTAACATGATCTGGATTAGCAGTTGGCTTATCCATTTTATTTACAGCCACAATAATTGGACATCCAGCAGCCTTAGCATGCGCAATCGCTTCTTCAGTTTGTGGCATAACACCATCATCAGCAGCAACAACTAAAATAACAATATCAGTTATTTGAGCACCTCTAGCACGCATTTGTGTAAAGGCAGCATGACCTGGAGTATCAATAAATGTAATTGGGAACCCATTATTATTAACCTGATAAGCACCGATATGTTGTGTAATTCCACCAGCTTCACTCTTAACTACTCTTGAATTACGAATAGTATCAAGTAATGTTGTTTTACCATGGTCAACATGTCCCATAATTGTAACTACTGGAGGACGAGATACTAATTCCTTTTCATCATCCTCAATTTTGAATTCATCAAAACGAGTAACATCAGTAATTTCCTCATCCTTTAATTCATAACCAAAATCCATAGCTACAAGCTCAATTGTTTCACGATCGATTGTTTGATTTTGATTAGCCATAACACCAGCCTGCATAAGCTTCATAATAATTTGTGCTACAGTCTTACCCATACCATTAGCTACATCACTAACAGTCATTCCATCCTTATAAATTAGGACACCCTTTTCTTTATTGTTGTCCTTTTTTCCTTTTTGGTTAGGGATATTTGAAGTTCTTTTTTCTTTTTTATTTGTATTGCCCTTGGCCACATAAATCACCCTATTTCTTTAAAATTTTTACGAAATTATTATTGGTTATACCAATTACCATTCTTCCGCTTTTACCAACAGCTTGAGAAATTTCATAACTAGTATAATCTAAACAAACCTCCACATTATAAAACTTTGATTTGTCTAAAATCATTTTTGTTGCATTCTTAGATGCATCATTTGCTAAAAAAACATAATATACTTTTCCGTTTCTAATGCCATCAACAACAGCCTCTTCACCTGCTATTAATCCACCAGCACGATTACAAAGACCTAGATTATTTAAAATATGATCCATTATAATAAACCTAACAATTCCTCATAGATTGAATCAGGAACACTAACCTCAAGCTTTTTATCAAGAATTTTTGATTTTTGAGCGTTAAGAATAACATCCTTATCCTTCTTTAAATAAGCTCCACGTCCATTAGCCTTGCCTTTTAAATCAACAATAACATTGTGCTCTGGAGTTCTTACGATTCTAAATAAATCCTTCTTTTCGCAAACCTCTTTTGATTGAACACAAGTTCTTAGAATTTGCTTATATTCCTTCATTATATTAATAAACCCTTTTCATATGCTTCAGAAACTGGCATAATATCAATCTTCCAACCACAAGATTGAACAGCTAGACGAACGTTTTGACCAGATTTACCAATAGCTAAAGATAAATGCTCATCAGGAACTACAACCTGAGATGATTTAGTTTTTGGATCAATGCTTAATACCTTTGTAACATTGGCAGGTTGTAAAGAATTAGTAATTAACTCCTCAGGATTCTCACTCCACTTATATAAATCAACCTTTTCACCGCCTAAGGCATTAACAATCTCACGGATTCTAACTCCACCTTCACCAACACATGAACCAATAGCATCAACCTTTGGATCATTAGAATAAAGAGCAATCTTACTTCTATCACCAGGATCACGAGCAATACCCTTAATTTCAATAGTCCCATCCTTAATTTCAGGAATATAATTTTCCATTAAACGAGTAACTAATTGCTTATCAGTACGAGAAACAGTAACTCTAGGCTCCTTAGTTGTATTTTCAACCTTTTTAATATATACGCGAATAGAATCACCAATCTCACGTGGATCATTTGGTAATAATTCATTAATTAAAATTCTAGATGTAACACCATATCCTAAATTTAAAGTTAAAGTCTTTTCATCCTTATTAGTAATTTCAGCTGTAATCATTTCGTTCTCTAAGCCTTGGAAATGCTCAAAAGCAATCTCTCTTTGCTTAGTTCTAACACCTTGAGTATAAACACTCTTTGTAGCACCAATCTCAGTTCTAGTGAAATCCTTAATATTAATAGGTTGTTCAATAATATCACCAATCTTATAGTTTGACTTAATCTTCTTAGCATCCTCAAGTAAAATTTCCTTTGGTCCTTCTGGATCTGGTTCTAAAGAATACTCACCAACAACTAAATATACTGCATATAATAGTATCTCATGCTTCTCAGGATTTATAACAGCCTTACATGACGTATTACCATTTTTCTTTTTAAAGGAATTAATTAATCCCTTCTTAAATACCTCATAAACATCCTCAACAGATATTCCTCTTGCTTCTGCAACCTCTTGTGCATTTTCAAAAAAAGCCTTATTAATCATCTTATCCTCCTATAGCTTCACTGCAAGTCTTATCATTTTAATATCATTATGTTTTATTTTGAAATTTTTAAAACGGCCTTTAAGGTTAACCCTTAATGTGATTTCCTCATCATCACAATCTAGTAAATTCCCTTCATAGATAATATCATTAATTTCAACATGGACATATTTACCAATATTTTCTTTAATCTCAGCAAGATTTCTTAATTTCTTTTCAGCACCAGGTGAAGAAACCTCAAGCATATATTCTGGTAAATCAGCATCATATTTGTCGATTCTTTCTGATAAATATTCATTAGCTAAGGCTAATGTATCAACATCAATTCCACCCTTTTTATCAATCATGACTCTAAGAATTAAGTACCCAAACTCTTTAACAAGCTCTACATCATAAAACTCACAATCATTTTCCTCTAAAAATGGTGTTAAAATCTCTTTTACAATATTTAAATCCACAATATCACCCCTTTTATGTCCAATCAAATAAATAAGAGAGGTTTTCAGCCTCTCTCTCATCTACTATCTACGTATAGTATAAACTTTTTTTCATCTAATTGCAAGATAAAATTTATTTTTTAGAAAATTAATAATTCATTCAAATTAAATAAAGCTAGTTTTCGATAATACTATCATTCAATATTTCGATAATTCTATCATTATTTAATTTTCTAGCAAGCTGTAATGGAGTAAATCCAAAGCAATCTAATCGAGATACATTTCTAATAACTGCATATTTTTTTACTAAATCATAATTCTCAATAATAATTGCATAATGTAGTGGATAATTACTTCTATATAAATAGCACTTATATCTTTCTGATTTCTCATTAATATATGACGATAGCTCATAAGTAGGAATCAAATCATAAATAGTATCACCAAATGTAGATTTACAATCTAAAATTGCACCATTTTTTAATAGAATATCAATTATATCCTTATTTTGTTTTGCTACAGCATAAAATAAAGGAGTTTCTCCACTTTTATTCTTACTATTAATAAAGGCATGATTTTTAATCAAAAAATCAACTATTCTAATATCACCAGCTCTAGCTGCAATATGAAGAGGAGTCTCACCCATATAATTTGGAATATCAACAATACTATCATCTAAAACTATTTTATTTAATAGCTCTAAATTTCTACTTCTAATCAAAGTAAGAAATACTGTTTCCTCTTTATTATCCTTTTCGTGTAAATTAAAATTAGTAGATTCAAGAAGAAGATAAATCATTTCCTCTCTACCAAGATTACATGCCTTAAATAATGGAGCTTGTCCATCATTATTTTTTATTGTTACATCGGCGCCATTTCTTATTAGGCTTTTTAAAAAACCTATTCTATTATTAACAACACAATAATGTATTGGTGTATCACCATATTTATCCTGAATATTTATATTAATAAAATTTTCCAATAATAAATCAAAGATTTCTGAATTGTTAAAAATGATAGCATAATGAATCAAAGACATTCCTCTTTCATTTTTAACATTAACATCACCATTAGCTAAATATTTTCTTAATTGGGAAATATTATTAGAAAATACAGCATCAAATACATTCATAATTTCACCTATAAAAAAAGATAGAGATATTCTCTATCTAATATCATCTTTTAAGTTTCTACTTGGCTTAAAAGATAAAGCCTTTTTTCCTGGAATTATAATTTCCTCACCAGTTCTAGGGTTTCTACCTCTTCTTTCAGCCTTTTCCTTAACCTCAAAAACACCAAAGCCTGCAATATTTACCTTTTCACCATTTGTAACAGCATCGATTATTGATTCAAATACTGTATCAACAGCAATATCTGCTTCTCTTTTTGTTAACTCTAAACGATCTGCTAAAGCAGCAACAATTTCCGACTTATTCATTTATAATTCCTCCGTATTAAGTGATAATTTAATTATACCCATTTCTTATTTTTTTTCAATATTATAGCACCTAAATTAACTAACTATTTTTTTTCTTTAAATCTAAATAATATTGAATCTTTAAATCTAAATAATATTGAGCCTTTACATAGTTCTTATCAGTACCAGCACCTATAGTATAAGCCTTAAAACAATATTCAATTGATTTAATCTCATTTTGATTAGCAGCAAGCTCATAATACTTTAATGCTAAAGTTAAATTCTTCTCAATAGCCTTGCCATTTTCATAGGCAACAGCTAAATTATATTGAGCCTTCAAATTACCACCATCTGCAGCTTTCATCCAAAGCCCATAGGCTGTAGAAATACTTTTATTTACGCCTTCACCCTTTATATATCTAACACCCAAATCAAATAAAGCGTCAGAATTTCCTAAATTACTAGCTCTTCTAAAATATTCAATAGCCTTTTGAAAATCCTGTTTAACAGCAAGTCCGTTTCTATAATATTGTCCTACTCTATATAAAGCAAAGGAATTATCAGCTTGAGAGGCTTTCAAATAAAGCTCAAAGGCCTTTGGATAGTTTTTAGAAACATATTTATTGGTTTCATAAATAGAGGCAAGCTTAATCATAGAATTAGTATCATTAAGCTCAATTCCCTTTTCTAAATAAAAAATAGCTTTATTAATATCAGCTTCAATATTTATTCCATCAAGATAAATATCAACCAATTCATATAGTCCATTAAAATGACCTCTAGCAATAGAGCTTTCTAAACATTCAAGTCCATAGCTAATAGATTTAGTAACTCCTTCACCATAAAAATAACAATGACCTAATAATGCATAGGCATCCTTATCTTTATATTTTATTGCTTCTGATAGCCAATATACAGCTAAGGTATCCTCTTTTTTTACACCAATACCATTTTTATAGCACCTACCAACATAATATAGGCTTCGACTATCTGCCATTTCTGCAGAATTATTATATAAGTTAAAAGCCATTTCCAAATTCAATTCAACACCTAAGCCAGATTCATACATATGACCTAAATATCTTTTGCCAACTGAACTACCCATTTTAACTGATTTTTTAAAATAGGTTAATGCTTCCTTATAATCTAAAGATACTCCTTTTCCATAAAAATAGCACATTGCAAGTAAATCATAATATTCATAATAATTATTCTTATTCTTTTTTAAAATTTTTATTAAAGAGGTATATAATTTATCATCATTAAATTCTAATTCCAAAAAAGTAGCCTGCTGACTTATATAATATTCAATGAATTCATCTACAGTATCACATTCAAACATAAAAACACACCTCCATAATTTAACCTAGTATAATCAAATTGTACTTAAGATTATACATTCTCCTTCTTTCTAAGAATCAATTTAAAGTTATGAGTACAACATAACTTTTATATCATCACCCTGGATGTTATAATTATAATGCACTGTAGTCTGTTTCATTTTTGCCTACAGGAGTCTTAGACTCTCTGGTTTATGGAGAGTTCAGCTACAGTCTTTTCTTTTATATGGTTATTAATTGGTTGCAGCTCTTTTAGTAGATGACTGGTTGTAAAGAACTAGGGTACATAAGAATTGATTGTAGATAGCACCAGTGCAAATATTACTATGAGGAGTCACGACAATATGATTTTTGTCGGAATTGATGTTGCCAGTGATAAGCATGATTTTATGCTTATGAATGACAATGAAGTATTCTATACTAAACATTCCATCACTATACCAAATACAGAAGATGGGTATAAAAATCTCCACAATTCAATAACTAAATTTTGTGGAGCAAATAATAATAATCAAGTTCGTATAGGGCTTGAATCTACAGGGTTTTATCATTTGAATCTTGTTTTCTACTTATTACAAAAAGAATACAAGATAACTATTTTAAATCCTATTTTAACAATATGTTTAAAAAATCAAGGCAAGTTCATACGCCAAAGAACGATACCTTAGATTCTCTAAACATTTGTAAGTATCTTAAAGATAATCAAAAAGATTTCAAGCCATATACATTAACATCATATCACATTGAAGCTTTAAAGTCACTATCAAGAGATAGATTTTCTATAATTGAAGAGCTCAGACAAGCTAAACTTGACGTATATAGAATACTTAGTCAGCTTTTTCCCAAATATTTAAAGCTTTTTAGCAATGTTTATCAAGAATCGGCTTTAGAAATCATTTCTAAATATCCAAGCCCTAAAAAGCTAGCAAAAGCCCATTTAGAAACTATTTCTAATATGTTACATGCCAAGTGCAAAGCTTCTGCAGAAGACATTATAAATGCTGCTAAAGCAAGCATTGGTAATGATAATGAATACTTATAATTCTCATTAGTACAAGCTATTAAAACACTAAATTCTATTCAATCTAAAATAGATGACTATAATAAAATCATTAAATATTATTTTGATAAGCTTGATACAAAAATACTTACAATTCCAGGAATTGGTTATACTACTGCAGGTTTAATCTTAGGAGAAATTGGCGATATCTCAAGATTTAATAATGCAGAACATTTAGTTTCTTTTTCTGGTTTAGATTTAGAGGTTTATGAATCTGGCAAATTCAAAGCAACTAATCATAGAATCAGTAAAAAGGCTCAAAATACTTATGATATGCATTGTACCAAGTGGCAAAGGTATGTTGGATACATGATTCTATTCTTCATGCTTATTATGAAAAGAAAAAATCAGAACATAAGCATTTCCTTGTTATTGTTGGTCATCTAGAAAAGAAAATGGTAAGAATAATCTACTCCATTTTAAAATCTGGTAATGCATATACTCCACGTTAACCATATAAAATTTTCAAAGATCTAGATATATAATATTAATCTTCATATCCGTAATTGGATAGCATAAACACATTTTTTTAAAAATGAAGGGTGAAAGGCCCTTTTTGTCGTGCCTTAAATTTCTATAAATAAATTTTTATATTTTTTTAAAAATCTCTTGATTTATTTATAGTTGGCTCCATAATTTAAAAGAAAAATCCTATTTCTAGGATTTTACTTAATACTAATTAACTCAAGCTCAACATCATGACCATTTTCAGTTGTCATAATGATTTTATCTCCTGCCTTATGTCCAGAAACGGCCTTAGCTAAAGGAGAATCTAATGATATTTTTCCACTATATGGATTTGTCTCACTACCACAAATTTCTAAATTAACAACTTTATTTAATTTAACATACTTTACAGTAATAAATGTAGAATCAACAATATATGAATTCTTAATTATTTCTTCAATTTCTTGAATACGAGTTTCATTTGCAGATTGTTCCTCTCTTGCAGAAGAATAATCGGCATTTTCAGATAAGTCACCTTGTTCACGAGCTTCTTTTATTGCTTCTTTAATACGAGTACGTTCTTGATTTTTTCTTCTATCAAGTTCTTCTTCTAACTCTCTTTTACCATTTATAGTTAAAGCTATTGATTTTGCGTTTACCATATATAAACCTCCATAAATTTTCTATTTCATTATACTTTTTTTTAATGTAAAAATCAAGTATCATATATTTTTAAAATCTATCATTATATCTAATTTGTCTTAATTCCTTTTGAGTTTCCTTATAGTTGGGAAATTTACTTTCTAATAATTTGTAAAATCTTTCTTGATGATCCATATAATAAAAATGAGCTAATTCATGATAAATTACACTCAAAATATATTTTTCAGAATATTTACATAAATTAGTAGAAAATATTACGGTTTTTCTTTTAGGAATACATTCACCAAAATAGGTTTTAACCCTTTTATATCGAATATTAATATTAAAATCTATTCCCATTTCTTTTTTTATTAAATCTATTTTTTTTTCTACAAATTTTTGTAGTTCATATTTATATAATAGCATCACGATATGAGAAATAGTCATATCATCAAGCATTGGTGAATAAATTTGAATTGTATCATCTATTATTTTATAGTTTGCAAATTTAGATTCTAATGCTAGTATTTCATATTTTTTTCCAAATAAATGAATACTATAATCATTATCTTGCTGTAAAGGGGTGTCTAATCTAGAAATAATAAAGCGTTTATGTCTTTCAATTGCGGCTATTACATAGTCCTTAGATAATGAAATTGGTGAAATAAAAGTAACATAATAGGGAGGAGATACTTTTATTTTAACACTTTTATGTCTTCTATTAATTTCAATAGTAATTATTATTTTCTTATCATTAAGAAAATATTCCATAATAATTCTCCTTCCTGAAAGGATAAAACATGAACTATATAAATCAAACTTCAGATTCCTTTATGGAATCATTAAATAATGCCTATGGATCAAAAAAAAATTTTGAGCATGAGCTAATACATAAGGCATATGAAAATGGAAATAAGGGGAAAATTTATTTTGCAATGAATAGATATTGTAATTTTTTCCTTAAAAAGAATCTAAATACTAATACAGATTACACATTATTAACATGTAATTTAGATTATTGCGATATATATAATTTCATTGAGGATATTGATTATTCTAAATTATCTAAAGCTTATCATGAAATAAAAAGATTAATTCAATCTAAGTAAGTCAAATGGCTTAAGCTCAATATCTGATTTAAAATGTATTTCCTGTAAAGGATGTCTTGCAGCATCAAGTGATACTCCATCTTTATCATAAATCTCACCTATTTCTAAATTAAAAGTTCTAGTTGGAGTAAAAACCTCAATTGTAGAGTTAGGAACGAAATAATTTCTTTGTTCTATAATTGCCATTTTTGTTTCTTTATCATATGATCGAACAATACCAATAAAATCTTTTGTTGGAACTGTTAAATTTAAATCATATAGTTCTTCTTCAATTGTTGGCTTATGAAATAAAAAGCCTGTAGAGGTTAATCTATTTTCTGCTTTAGCAATAGCGTTTTTATATATATCAAAATTCTTAACCTCGTGAGTTTCTTCATATTCATCAATTATTCTTCTATAGGCATTAACGACTGTAGCTATATAATGTAAAGATTTCATTCTTCCTTCAATTTTAAAAGAATCGACTCCAATATCCATTAAACGAGGAATTGCTTCAATCGCACATAAATCCTTACTAGACATTGCGAAATAATCTCCAACAGGATTATAACACTTACCATTTTGAATTAAATCATAATTCCATCTACAGCTATGGGCACATCCACCTCTATTGGCATCTCTATTTGTCATATTATTTGATAACATACATCTACCAGAATAGGAAACACACATTCCTCCATGAATGAAGCATTCAATATCGATATTGGATGCTTTTTTAACTTCTTCAATTTCATCAAGTGATAGTTCTCTAGCTAATACAGCTCTTTTAGCTCCAATAGATTCATAAAATTTTACTGCTTCTGGATTAGCAGTTGAAGCCTGAGTTGAAACATGTGCTTCCATTTTAGTATGAGTAATTACCATTTTTAAAATATATAAGCTTGAAGCAATAACTGCGTCAACCCCACATTCATCTAATGCCTTTAAATATTCAATTACTCCATCTGTATCATTTTCATGCATTACTATATTACATGTAACATGAATTTTAGCATTATGTAGATGAGCAAATGTACAAGCTTCTTTAATATCCTCTAATGTGAAATTAGAAGCACGTGAACGCAATGAGAATTTAAGTCCACCAATAAATACAGCATTTGCTCCATATAATATTGCTACCTTTAGCTTTTCTAAATCTCCTGCAGGAGCTAGTAATTCATATCTACTCATAGCTTAAGCTCCTCCTTTTGATATACACTATCATTAATACTGAAGCCATCCTCAATACTTAATTCTAAGGAATTAATTTTAAATAATGCTTCATCTAACTGATTAGTATTCTTGTATTCTTTAAATATCTTTAGTATTTCAAGCATTTTATAACTTTCTATATATAATGTTTCAATATATTGATATTTTAAATTTAAAGAATTTAAATATTTTAAATAACAAATTAAATATCCTCTGTATATTTGAGTACCATATTCATTTTCTAATACTGGAAATAAATCAGGTCTTGTTGCTTCTCTCAAATATAAATCATTATGAGGATATTTCTCATTATTTTTATCCTCATAAAGTGATATTAGCTTTCTATTAGAATAGAACATTAATCTTCTACCAAATACTTGATAAAATAAATTTCCATTAAAGTCTTTTGTAGCATGCATAAAATCATTGATTGTTATTTCAAGTGACATAGCAATAGCCTCTGGCTTTAATAAATCATTATATAAATTTAAATCTAGGCCGTTAGTTATCATTGTTTCAGGATTATAAATGAATAAGTTTGAAATACTATTTTCTTTTGCATATTCCATTAAACCAATATCTGAAGCATAAAATAAAACATTTTGATTTTTATATTTTTCAATAAAAGCAAATACTTTATTTAAATCAGTAGGATGCATAATTCTATTTATTCCTAAAATAGGAATAATATTATTACTATGGCATAGTGAAATAGCTTCATCTATATCTAAATCCTTATAGCTTATCGCAAAGCCTGGTACCATTAAAATACAAGCTTCAGCGTATGGATAATATTTATTTAAAGAATCATTATCATAAATACTTATTGTAATCATTTTATCTCCTTCAAAAAATCCATGGAAACCATGGATTTATAATTTAATATCTAAAGCCGCCCTTGCCTTTGCCTTTACCCTTTTTAGCCTTAGGCATACCAGCAATTCCAGAATAGTTACCATTCTTCATTTGAGATTGCATTCTCTTCATTTGACTCTCATCCATGCCCTTCATCTTCTTCATAGATTCCTTCATGGCATTTAATGATTGTCTTAGTTTATTAACCTCTTGAATTGATCTACCACTACCTTTAGCAATACGATCACGACGCTTAAAGTCCTTTTCAATTAGTTCTGGATGTGATCTTTCCTTTTCAGTCATTGAATAAATAATAGCTTCTATTTTATCAAATGCCTTATCATCAACATTATTAACTGCATCCTTCATTTGACTCATACCAGGAATAAAGCCCAAAATCTTTGATAATGAACCCATTCTCTTTATCATTTTGAATTGCTTTAATAGGTCATTATAATTAAATGAATCACTCATCATTCTTTCTGACATTGACTTCATTTCATCCTCATCAATGTTATCAGTAACAGTATCAATTAAAGATAATACATCACCCATTCCAAGGATTCTATCAGCTAATCTATCTGGATAGAAAATTTCCATCGCATCAAGTTTTTCACCTGTTGACATAATCTTAATAGGAATACCAGTCATTTCCTTAATAGATAATGCAGCACCACCACGTGTATCACCATCAAGCTTTGTTAAAATAATACCAGTTATATCTAGATCCTTATGGAAGGCTAATGCTACATTTACTGCATCCTGACCTGCCATCGCATCAACTGTTAATAATATTTCATCAGGATGAGCTATATCCTTAATATTTTGTAATTCCTTCATTAGCTCTTCGTTAATTTGTAAACGACCCGCTGTATCAATAAATACTAAATCACAGCCTTCTTCTTTAGCCTTCTTTAAGCCTTCAGTAACAATTTTCTCAGCTGAAACCTTAGTACCCATTTCAAAGACAGGAACATTTATTGATTTACCTAAGGTAACCAATTGATCTACTGCTGCTGGTCTATAAATATCGGCAGCTATTAGCATAGGCTTCTTTTTAAGCTTCTTACGATAGAATAATGCCATTTTTCCAACTGCAGTTGTTTTACCAGCACCTTGCAGACCTACAGCCATAACAACAGTCATTCCACTATTCTTTATATTTAGCTCAACTGCTTCAGAGCCTAATGTATTCTTTAGCTCTTCACGAACAATCTTAACCACCTGTTGTCCAGGATTTAAGCCTTTTAGGATATCCTCTCCTAAAGATTTTTCCTTAACATTAGCTAAAAACTTTTTAACTACCTTATAGTTAACATCGGCCTCAAGTAATGAAAGTCTAACCTCTCTTAGCATTTCATCAATATCATTTTCATTTAATTTACCCTTACCTGTAATACGACGTAGTCCCATTTGAAGGCGTGAGCTCAAGTTATCAAATGCCATAATTCTACTCCTTTAAAATAGATAGAATTTCTTCTATTTGATCTTTATTTAAATCTAATGAAGAAATTTTACTGTATTTTTTATATAAATTTAATTTTTCCTCATAATCATATAAGGATTGTTCAACTCTTTTAATTTGATCATATACACCATTTCTAGAAATATTATAATTTTCAGCTATTTCTGATAAAGATAAATCAAGAAAATAATATGATTCAAAATACAGTTGCTGCTTCTCTGTTAAAAGCCTTTGATATAGATCGTAAAGCTCTATTAAATATTCTCTACTATCTGGTTGCATATTATTCCTCAAAGAAATCGGCAAATAATCCGTATAGATATTGTTCAATATCGAATACCTCTAAATCATCTACACCTTCACCTAATCCAATATACTTAATAGGAATTCCTAATTCATGTCTTATCGCAAGAACAATACCACCCTTAGATGTACCATCAAGCTTAGTTAAAATAACACCAGTAACATCTGTTGCCTCTTTAAAGGCCTTAGCCTGAGACATACCATTTTGACCTGTTGTTGCGTCTATAACAAGAAGAGTCTCATGAGGAGCGTCAGGGATTTCATGCTGAATTACTCTTTTCATTTTAGAAAGCTCATTCATTAAATTAACCTTATTTTGTAAACGACCTGCTGTGTCACATAATAAAAGATCATATCCCTCAGATTTAGCCTTCTTAGCGGCATCAAACATAACAGATGATGGATCGCTTCCTGCCTCATGTGTTACAATATCAACGCCAATTCTTTTAGCCCATACAGTTAATTGTTCGATTGCACCTGCTCTAAAGGTATCTCCTGCAGCTAATAAAACCTTTTTGCCTTCCTTTTTATATTGGTTAGCAATTTTAGCAATACTTGTAGTTTTACCAACTCCATTTACTCCAACAAAAAGAATAACAGATAATCCATTTTTATTTAAATTTAGGTTTGCATTAACAACTTCACCATTTAAATAAATCTCAAACATTTTATCCATTATCATTTCCTGAAGCTCAAGGGGATTAGTTATATTCTTTACACTAACCTCTTTACGTAGATCATCAATGAAATCAACAACTGTATCAACACCGATATCAGCCATAATAAAGATTTCCTCTAATGAATCAAATAAATCGTCATCTATTTTATCGCTTTTTGATAATATTTCCTTTAAAGAAGCTAAAGCACCCTCTCTTGTCTTATGTAAGCCAAGCTTATACTTTTTACTTTTTTTATCTTTTCTTTTAAATAAATCAAAAAATCCCATTATTACCACTCCATCTCGAAAAGATTATATCATAAATTATTTAAAATACAAATAAATGGACCTAGTTTTTTACTAAGTCCACATATTTTAATTCTTATTTAAAGCCTCAAAATCTTCCTTCGACATAATATTCTTACATCTAGGATAATTACTACAGCCATAAAAGATATTGCCTTTATTAGCTCCTCTTGTAGCTGTTCTTTGAATCATATGTCCTTTATTACAAAGGGGACATACAACATCAGGAATTAATTCCTCATTTTTCTTTTCTGTACAATGACTAGCACAGTAAATATTGCCATCCTTATCCTTTAGCATTAAATCATGACAATTTGGACAATATTTACCAGTTGGCTCATTATCATAAATATTCTTACATTTTGGATAATTACTACAGCCATAGAAAGTATTCCCCTTATTAGCTCCTCTTGTAGCCTTTCTAGCTAGAATATGACCAACACCACATTTAGGACAAATTAAGTCCTTTAATGTAGAATCATCATCACATTTCTTACTACAATACTCATTTCCATTTTCATCCTTTAGCATAATACTACCACATTTAGGACATAAATCATTTGTAGGTAAATCATTAAAAATAACCTTACATTTAGGATAATTATTACAGCTATAGAATAGTTTACCCTTATTAGCTCCTCTTGTAGCTACCTTACCTACTAGCATACCTGTTTCACATTCAGGACAATGAACTCCAGTTTCAACCACCTCATTCTCCTCATTTTTCTTTACATATTTACATTCAGGGTAATTACTACAAGATGTAAATTCACCATATCTACCTAATCTAATAACTAATGGAGAACCACATTCGGGACATACTCCATCAGTAGGTATAGGATATTTTGCATCCATATTTTCCTTTGCATTATCAAAAATAGGAATAAAACCATCATAGAATTCATGAAGCTCAGTAAGCTTTTCCTTTTCACCACGAGCTATTTTATCTAAATCTTCTTCCATATTAGCTGTATATTTAACATTAATAATTGAATTGAAATATTCCTCAAGCTTCTCAGTAGTTAATATACCCTGTTCAGTAGGAATTAAGCTTTTCTTTTCTAATATTACATATTCTCTATCCTTTAGGGTTTGAATAGTTTGAGCATATGTTGAAGGTCTACCTATTCCTAAATCCTCCATATCCTTAATTAAGCTTGCCTCAGTATAACGCTTCTTAGGCTCTGTCATTTTATCTAGTATATTAATCTCTAGTGCGTTATAGGAATCTCCAAGCTTAAAGCTAGGTAATAGAGTATTCATATCATCCTCATTCTTACCATATACTTTTAAATATCCATCAAACACTAAAGTTTGACCATTTGTTTGCCATAAGGAATCAGTATTTCTAAATATAGCCTTTGTTGTATTAAATACAGCAGGTGCCATAAGTGAAGCTAAAGCTCTATTATAAATTAGTTCATATAGCTTATATTCATCATCTGTTAAATATTTACTTAAAGATAAAGGAGTCCTTAATATAGATGTAGGTCTAATAGCCTCATGTGCATCCTGAGCATTCTTTTGAACCTTAGTTTTTACAGTACCTAAATATTTAGTACCATATTGATCAAGAATATAATTATCACAGTCCTTAACAAAGGTATCAGCTAATCTAGTTGAGTCTGTACGCATATAGGTAATTAAACCTATAGTTTCAGTTCCTACGTTTTTACCTTCATATAATCCTTGAGCTATTCTCATTGTTCTAACAGGTGTAAAGCCTAGCTTATTAGAAGCATCCTGTTGTAATGTTGATGTTGTATAAGCTGGGTAAGAATTTCTTTTTACCTCTTTATTTTGAATATCAGATACAGTAAATGATAATAATCTATTCTTTAAATCCTCAACGATTTTTCTATCCTTAATTCTATTTTTAGCATTAATTTCCATTCCATTTAAATTAACAAGCTTAAGCTTAAAGCTAGGGAATAATGCCTCCATTTCATAATAAGCCTCAGGAATAAAGCTTCTTATTTCTTTTTCAAGATTAACAATTAATAATAACGCAACAGATTGAACTCTACCAGCACTTTTTGAACCAATCTTTCTTTGTAATAGCTTAGAAAGCTTAAAGCCTAATATTCTATCAATCATTCTACGACATTCTTGACTATCAACCATTCTTAAATCAATAGGTACAGGACTCTTTAAAGCCTCATTAACAGCGCCATTAGTTATTTCATGGAAAGCAATACGATTAGATTCATTAAGGTTTAAATTTAATGCATTAGCTAAATGATAAGCAATAGCTTCTCCCTCACGATCGGGGTCGGTTGCGAGAAGAACTTCTTTATTCTTACACTTCTTCTTTAATTCCTTAACTAAATCCTCTTTATCCTTCATTATTTTATAGTTTGGTGTGAAATCATGCTCAACATCAATTCCAAGTCCATCCTTACCAGTAGTAGCTAAATCACAAATGTGACCTTTACTTGATAATACTGTATAACCATTGCCTAAATATCCGGAAATTGTCTTAGATTTACTTGGTGACTCGACAATTATTATTTTATCCATAAATATCAAACCTTTCTGTATCTCTTTGCAATTTTAAATGGTAAAACAAAAAAATAAAATTGTCAAGAAAAATAATTCCATCCAAATCGACATTACTATAGTAATGATTTTTTTAAAAAATAAAAAAGAGAATTATTCGTTCTCTTCCTTATTATCTAAATCCAATGATAGTTGCTTAGAAAAATATTTTGAAACAGGATAAAAAGTCTTTCTATGAATCTTACATGGACCGTATTTTTCTAATGCCTCTAAATGCTTCTTTGTACCATAGCCCTTATGATCCTTAAAGCCATAATTAGGATATTTAATATCCATCTTTTCCATATAATGATCTCTTGTAACCTTAGCTAAAATAGAAGCAGCTGCTATACTAGCTGATAAGGCATCACCATGGATAATGGAATCATGCTTTGTTTCAAGCTCATGAAGAGGCATTGCATCAATTAAAACATAATCAGCCTTAACACTTAATCCCTCAATTGCTTCAAGCATCCCCTTCTTTGTAGCTTGATAGATATTAATCTCATCAACTACCTCTTCAGGTACAAAAACAACATTGTAGGCAATAGCCTCCTTTATAATAATTTTATATAATTCTTCTCTTTTTTTACTGGAAAGCTTCTTAGAATCATTAATTCCCTCAATTCTAGAAAATGGAGGAAGAATACAGGATGCTACACAAACAGGTCCAGCAAGGGGTCCACGACCAGCCTCATCAACACCACAAATAGCTCTATAGCCTAAATCATAAAGTTTTTCCTCAGTCTTATAAATATTAAAATCACTATTCTGGTTTTTCATAGCTCATCCTACCAATCTTACAGCCTCTTAAATCATTTAAAACTAAATTAAAGACTCTATCATAATCACATACTCCACCCTTTAATAGACAACCTCTTCTTTTACCTATTGCCTCTAATGTTTTATATGGATCATCATATAGTTCATCTAGATTATATCTACTCTTTAATAATTCAGGATAGGTATTACTCATATACTCAATAGATCTAATACTAATATTCTCTAAATCAAGAATTTCATCCTTGATAGAACCACACATCGCAAGCTTAAGGCCAACCTCTTGATCCTCAAACTTAGGCCATAAAATACCAGGAGTATCTAATAATAAAAGATCATTTGCAACCTTAATCCAGGTTTGAGTTTTTGTAACACCTGGCTTGTCACCAACATTAACAGCTTTTCTTTTAGCTAAAGTATTAATTAATGTTGACTTACCAACATTAGGTATTCCTAAAATCATTGCCTTAATAGTTTTATTCTTAATGCCCTTTTCTTCTCTTTTCTTAAAAAGTTCTTCTAGAGCCTTATTACAATAGCTTACAACCTTATTAACATTATATCCTGATATAGAATCTATATCTAAGGCTAAAATACCATTTTTTTTATAAAAATCTATCCAAGCTTTTGTTACATTCTCATCTGCAACATTAGCCTTACATAATAAAATTAATCTAGGCTTATTACCAACTATTTCATCAACCATTGGATTAGTAGAGCTATAAGGTATTCTAGCATCCTTTAATTCAATAACTAAATCTACTAATTTAACAATTTCCTTTATTTCTCTTTTAGCCTTTGCCATATGGCCTGGAAACCATTGAATAGTTTTTCTTGATACATTTTTATTTTCATCTTCTATTAAAGACATACAATCACTTCCTTAACTGCTTTTCATACAATATTGATATTTATACAATAGAATGAATGCAATATCAATAAAATTTATCTTTTTTTAAAAAAATCTTATCTTATTAAGTGGGTATATTCTCAAATAAACAATTCCGTAAATATCCTCAAGTTTAACCATTCCAAAGCTTCTAGAATCTGAAGAAACATATCTATTATCACCCATTAATAAAAGCTCATCAGATTCAAGAGTGTATTCATAAGGAATCACTTCTAAATCCTTATTTTTAAACAAATTTAAATAAGGATCACCCTGACCACTATAGTAACTAGGACTAAATAATTGAGGCTTATCACTATTAACCTCCATTAATAATTCACCATTAACATAAAAGCGATAAGTATCACGATCATATTTGATAGTATCTCCACCCTTAGCTATAACACGTTTAATGTAAAAGCTACTTTCACTATCATTGCCATTATGAACATATGGTGTTGCGTCTAAAACTACAACATCATTTCTTTTAACATTAGTAAATAAATTATAGCATAATACTCTATCACCATCATTGAATGTATCATTCATAGAAGAGCCTGAAACAGTACATGGAGATGTCACATAAATCATAATGAAAATAAAACCAGTAACACATTTACAAATAAATAAGGGAATATCAAATATTTTTTCAAGCTTTAATGATAAAGAATATTCATTTTTATTTTTTCCCTTTATATTTATAATAAGCTCAATAGTATTAACGACAAGTAAGAATATTAAAGCTATATAGTAAATAATAATACCAGAAATAGATATCTTAAATAATATACTTGCAAAAATTCTAGAAAAGAAATATAGTCTTTTTCTAAATACAAAGGTTAATATCAATAATATAATACATATTATCTCAATTAGAATTTTTTTATAAAATAAAGCCCATTTCGCATGCTTTAAATATTTATTTTTTTTCTTATCGTTATCTAATAAGCTTTCATTTTCATTCATATTATCAATCTTCAATTTCTAATGCTTCCTTCAATTCTTCTACACTATTAACTAATATATCTCTACTCTTTGTACCATTTTTAGGAGATACAATTCCTCGTTCCTCTAACATACTTACAACTCTTGAAGCTCTATTAAAGCCAAAATTAAATTGAGTTTGAATTGCGTTAATTGAACAAGATTGAGTTTCAATACAATAAGATGCAATCTCAAATAGAGTTTCAATAGATTCATTATTAACATCCTTATTTTGAGAAATATTACCTGATTTCATTTGCTTACGTAAATCATCATGGCTAAAGATATAATCAGTTCCATAATTATTAACTATATAATCACAGCATTTAATTATTTCGTCATCATCAACGAATGAGCCTTGAGCACGCTCAGAGTTTCCACCATTCTTATATAGCATATCTCCTCTACCAAGTAATGCCTCAGCACCAATTTCATCTAATATTACAAGTGAATCCTGCTTTGATGAAACACGGAAAGCGAAACGACAAGGAATATTTGATTTAATAGTACCATTAACAACATCAACTGTTGGCTTTTGTGTTGCTAAAATAATATGCATACCACAAGCTCTGGCCTTTTGAGCTAAACGAATAATATAATCATTAACCTCATCACCACATTGCATTACTAAATCATTAAACTCATCAACAACTATTACAATATAAGGCATTTTTTCTAAATCAGGATTATCTAAAGCCTTTTTATTATATTCAGTAATCTTACGACATCTATTTCTTGAGAAAACCTCATATCTCTTATCCATTTCCTGACAAGCCCACTTCAAAGCCTCTGAGGCTTCAGATACATCAGTAATAACCGGAGTGCATAGATGAGGTATACCCTCATAGAAGGAGAATTCAACCTTCTTAGGGTCGACTAAAATAAGTCTAACATCCTTAGGTGAATTTTTAATTATTAATGACATCAAAATTGTATTAATAGATACAGATTTACCTGATTGAGTCGCACCAGCGATTAACGCATGGGGCATATCAGGAATGTTTTGATATAATACTGAACCATCAATCTTCTTGCCCATTGCGACATTAAGTGGCATACCATCATTAATAAATTCATCACTAATAGTATCACCAAATGGTACTGTTTCAGCAATTGGATTTGGAACCTCAACTCCAACAGTTGGCTTTCCTGGAATTGGAGCCTGAACACGAATAGATTTAGCCTGAAGATTCATTTGAAGGTTATCATAAATTTGATTAATCTTCTTTACATTAACACCAGGAGCTAAATATATTTCATACTGAGTAAATGTAGGACCCTTAGTATATTGAATTACCTCTCCATCAATATCAAAATCCTTTAAGGTTCTATTAATAACCTCTTTCTTTTCCTCAATCCAAATTGGAGAATCCTCTTCAGTTTTATTAGATTTCTTAAATATATCCTTATAAGGAATCTTATAGTTAAGATATCTATCTATTTTCTCCTCCTTAGCT
Organism: uncultured Anaeroplasma sp.; assembly: GCA_934216145.1. Lineage (GTDB taxonomy): Bacteria > Bacillota_I > Bacilli_A > Acholeplasmatales > Anaeroplasmataceae > Anaeroplasma. Next base: position 11,182 of record CAKQBG010000013.1, on the reverse strand, counting down.
TCAATCTTCACTTCTGTCTTTACAACATTTTCTGACTTAGGCTTAGGACTAATTGTAGCGCCTAATCCACCATCATTTTTACTCTCATTGTATTTTCTTCTTGCTTCTTCTACAGTTAATGTTCTATCAACGGCAGGATTGAAATAATCATTAGAAGAATCAAAATCAATATTTGGGGCAGACATACTAGGAATATTATCAAAGCTAATTGTTTCCTCAATAGCTTCCTCATCCTCATTATCTATAAGTACTTCTTCAATTTTCTTTTTATCTTCTTTAACTTCTTTCTTTTCTAAGAAGGAAGGAATATTTACAGGTTCTTCCTTTTGATAAGAATTATATTCATAATCCTCATCAATATTAAGTTTAAATTCCTTATTTTCCTCAAATACATTTTCAATAACAGGTTCAGGAATTTCTTCCTTCTCCTCATTAGTATTAGGAATATCATCAACTCCTAATTCATCTAATGATGAAATAAAGCTATCAATTGTCTTTTTAGTAGGAGCTTCTTCTTCATCAACTCTAGTTTCATCAACATCGCTTCCATCATTACCATAAATTTCTTGAATTTTTTTATTATTTAAAATATTAAATTCATAATATTTACTACCATGACGTCGTTCAAGCTCCTCATCAGATATATGTTTATCCTCTTTTCTTCTAATAAAATCATAGCCATAATCAACATCTACAGAGCCCTTATTGTCTCTAAAAGAGGATTTATTTGTAACCTTAGTACCATATAAGGGAGAACATACCTGAGATGGCTTAAATTCTTTTTTATATGAAGTTAACGCAAATGAAGAATAAATTTGATAAATTTCAAATCTATCATCATCTTCAACTAATATTTCCTTTTTATGCTTTCTTCTCATTTTTATCCTCCATTACATTTCTATCCTGTCTAAGTCTATAAGTACTATTATAACAAGATTCATAAATAGTATTATTATTAGGTTTAAAATTAGTATAGCTTTTAAATCTAATATTAGTATTATTATTAAAAATAGTATTATCCTTATTAGCTAATTCTAAAACCTCTTTTTTAGCATCTTCTACATCATTATCCATAGAATCAATTAAATCATCAATCATATCACTAATTTCATTATTTTCAGTAAAAGCTTTTTTACTATAAATCTTATAGGTTTCTTCCCCTGAAACTGCAATAATAATTAAGCAAAGCTTATCAATAACTAAATTGATAATTCTATCAACTACCTGAATTTTAAAGATTTTATAAGGATTTATAATATTTAGATAATCAATAACCTTTTTAAATTTAGAAGCCTTTAATGTTGTTTTAACAATCTCATTATTTAAAGTATCATTAGTCTTTTTAGTAAGGCTCATAATCTGAGATACCTTAAGTTTCTTTAAAAGTCTAACACCTTTTCTATCTAATAGCTCATTAATTCTATTAGATATATAGGTAGCAAGTAATATCTCTTCTTCAAGTGTTAATTCAAAAATAGGATATTTACTCTTTGGGGCATAAACATAAGCAATTCCATATATTAAATCCTTAACTAGCTCAAAACAATATCCTGGTCTAGATTTTTTCCCACGTAGCTCTTTATTCTTATATGCAGCCTGAGCTTGTTCTACCATTACCTTAACATCTCTTAATTCGAAGGTGTCATTATCAGTAGGAATAATAAATTTTTTATTACCAAGGGAGGAAATAACCATAATTGCGTAGATTAGCAATAATATAATTATACCCATAAATATACCAATAATAAAGGATATTAAAGAGCTAAAATTAAAATCAAAAATCCATATTTTAAATAAATACACTCCAATCACATCCTTTAAAGCAATCATATATTAATTATACTATAATTAATGATAAATTTAAAGAATTATAGAAATTCATAATGAAAAATCTTGAATATGATTAAGAATATGAGATAATTATTTTGGTGATATATATGTATTATTGTTTTATGGATTTTGATGGAACTTTAACATCTAACTTTAGAAATTTAAATCAAATGGAAAAAGAAATTTTAAATAATTATTTGAAAAATAATGAGCTTTGTATTATTACAGAGGAAAAATATGAAATAATTAAAGATTATTTGAAAAATAATGGTATTTCTTGTGATATTGCTGCAATAGGATCTAATACATTATTATTTAAAAATGAAATAATAAAGCCTAGTATAGAATATGATAAAGTAATTAGAATTTATAAGCTAGCTAAAAATGATATATATACTGCCTATTTTGAATATGATAATAGAACAGAAATAATAAATTATCAAGAAAGATTAGAACCTCTTTATCCTAAAATTAATAGAGAAATAGTTGAATTTCCTTCAGGTGAATGTAATAGTATTTTTATAGCTATTTCAATTATTTTAAAGAATAGCTTAATTGATTTATTAAATAATATTAATTTATCATATGTGTCATATGGAGAGGATAAAAATAGAATAATCTTAAAAATATCTTCTTCATTCACTAAAAAGGAGGATATCTTTGATTATTTAGGTAATTACCTAAAGAATAAAAAAACAATAGGTATATCAGATTCTAGTCATGATATACCTATTATTGATAAATGTGATATTAAATTAGCCATGAAAAATGGTGATAAAATTATTAAAAATAAATATCAAAATACTATTTATGATTGTGATAATAGTGGTGCACTATTAGAATTAAAGAATATCAGCAAGCTTTAAAAGGTATAGAGCGTTTTTAGATTCGCATATACCTTTTTTTATTTGATAATCAAAAGATATTTTATCATCAGTATATTTTTCATTAAAATGATAATTCTCAATCGATGGTGCACTACATAATTGATTGTCATGTGTAGAAATAATAAAGAAAGCATTATATTGATTAAATAAGGATATTACCTTAAATGATGCTTGAAGTCTTTCCTCTTGATTAGTGCCCTTAAATATTTCATCTACTAATAATAAAGTCTTTTCTTCTTTTATAGCCTTATTCATTTTTTTCATTCTAAGGATTTCAGCATAGAAGGTAGATACTCCTTCTTCTAGCATATCATTGCATCTTAAGGATGTTAACACATCTAAACGAGGTGCTTTATATTCTTCACCTAATACTAATCCTCCAGCGTTTCTTAAAATTTGATTTATACCTAGAGTTCTCATGAAGGTTGTTTTACCACTCATATTACTACCAGTAAGTATTATACCACCCTTAAAGGTAATTGAATTAGGCTTACAGTCTTTTACTAATGGGTGACATAAATTCTTAGCTTCTATTGTAAGAGAGTCTTTTGGAATAGTATATATTGAATTATCAATTCCAATTATACTTAATGATAGAGCACATTCAATTATTGCGGTATTTTTAAATAATAAATTCAAATTATATTTTTTATTTACCAAATGATTAAATATAATAATTCCCCAAAAATCCATTACAAATAATCCATCAAAAATTATTCTAAAAATAATGTTATCTCTCATTGCTAGGAAGGAAAATAAATGTGTTGCGTTATTTAATGATGCAATTTCAGGATTAATTTCATTAATTAATTCATTTAAGTATTTATTATTAATGTTAATCTTCTTTATAGTTGTATATAATTCCTTATAAGCTAATAGTAAGGTATGATATTTAGAATTAGGTTGTTCATAAACATCATTTTTCAATAATACAAATGATAAAATAACATTAACTATTACGAATATAGTTATATATGGAAAAGAAAAGCCTAAGATAAAGACTCCTATAAAATAGAAAATCATTCCAATAAATGATAATAAGGGTAATATAAAGGATGGTTTAAATTTTATTTTAGAATTTAATACACTAATTATTTCGTCAGGAGATATTCCATAGGCTGATTCTTTAAATTCTAATAAGGCAGCCTCTATCTCTAATGATTTTTCATCATTAGCTAAATCATTTACTAAATTAGTAAACTCAGGCTTCATTTCATCAGGGTTAGTTAATTGCTTAGCTAATAGTCTTCTTCCATAATAGGTTTTTCCAACATTTAAATATTGAAATAATGAATTCTTACCAAATAGGTCTAAATCAGAAATTTTATAATCATCCTTATTAATAAATTCATTTCCTGTATCATGTAGCATATTTAAATTTAAGTTTCTTCTATTACTATGATTTTGATATACTTGTTTCCTTTTCAATAATAAATTATAAGTTTTATAATATTTATTTGTTAATAAAACAAGCAAGATAAATACTATAAATATAGAAATAGATAATATACTATAAAATATATAATCTCCTAAGGAAAATAAACAAATTAGAGCTACTATTAAAGCTAAAACTAATATTAGTCTAATAATAGAAATAATATATGTTATCCTTTTATATAGATTTATATTTTCATTAAGCTTACTTTCATTTTTAAATTCAATCATTATATCATTCCTTAAAAAAATAAAGGGGTCATCCCCCTTTATTTATATTATTTTGTCAATTTGATTGGCTCAACATGCCAAATATCACGATTATACTCCATCATAGTTCTATCAGTTGTAAAGAAACCAGACATTGCAGTATTAATAATAGACATCTTAGCCCACTTTTCTTGATCCTTATATAAATCATTAATCTTTTCTTGAGCCTTAATATAAGAATCAAAATCCTTTAATACAAAGTAATTATCCTTGTATAATAGATTATCTCTAATTGCAGCAAATTCATTTTGATCAACCTTATCAAAGAAGCCATTAGTTAATTGATCAATTACTGTATGAACACGTGAATCATTATTGTAAATAGACATTGGATCATATCCACCATTTGCATATAAATCAGTAACTTCTTTAGCGTTCATACCGAAAATAACGATATTATCATCACCAACAAGGTTAGCAATTTCAACATTAGCACCATCTAGAGTACCTAATGTAACAGCACCATTCATCATGAACTTCATGTTACCAGTACCAGAAGCCTCTTTTGAAGCTGTAGAAATTTGTTCTGATACATTAGCAGCTGGCATAATTGTTTCAGCATAAGTTACATTGTAGTTAACAACGAATACAACCTTTAATAATTCATTAGTATCCTCATCATTATTAACCTTATCTGCAATAGTATTGATTAGCTTAATAATCTTTTTAGCGAATGCGTATCCTGGAGCACTCTTAGCACCAAAGATAAAGCTATGAGGATAATAGTTAGCCTTAAATTCTGGGTCAGTCTTTAAACGATTATATACATACATAATATGTAATGCGTTCATTAATTGACGCTTATATTCATGTAATCTCTTAACTTGAATATCAAAAATAGAGTTTGTATCTAATGATACACCTTGAGATGTATAAATCTTATTAGCTAATGCTTGCTTACGAGCCTTCTTCATTTGTAAGAATGCCTTTTGAACATCCTTATCATCAACATGATCAAGAAGCTTCTTTAACTCATTTTCAGGATCCTTAACCCAATTAGGACAAATTTTAGAAAGAATTTCTACTAATTCCGGATTAGAATGTAAACACCATCTACGGTGAGTAATACCATTAGTCTTATTATTGAACTTACCAGGATAATAATCATTGAATACCTTCATTTCAATATTCTTTAAAATGTCAGTATGTAATTGAGCAACACCATTAACACTAAATGATCCATGGATTGCCATATTAGCCATATGAACAGTGTTATTCTTAATAATAGCCATTTCATAAGCCTCTGAAGAATTAGCACCATATCTATTTTCAATTTCAATTAATAAACGACGATTAATTTCCTCTGTAATAGTGAAAATTCTTGGTAATAATCTCTTAAATAAATGAACTGGCCACTTTTCTAAGGCTTCAGCTAGAATTGTATGATTAGTGTATGCACAACAATTCTTAGTAATTCTCCAAGCCTCATCCCATTCAATATGCTCCTCGTCAACTAAAATTCTCATTAATTCAGGAACAATTAAAGCAGGGTGAGTATCATTAATATGGAATACTACCTTCTTGTCTAAATTCTTAACAGTTTTAAATAGCTTCTTATGCTCTCTAACGGCGTTAATAACACCAGCAGAAACAAAGAAATATTGTTGCTTTAAACGTAAAATCTTTCCTTCTTCTGTATCGTCATTAGGGTATAACATTGAAGAAATTTCACGAAGATTTCTATGATATTGGAATGCATCATTTTCAGGATATACATTAGCTGGTTCAGCACTCCATAAACGTAATGTATTAACGATATGATTATTATCACCAATAATTGGGATATCATATGGAACAGCCTTTACATATTCAGCATCCTTATGCTTTACAATAAGCTTTCCATTTTCATTATTCATTTCTATATAGCCATAGAATGGAATTTCTACTGCTTCCTCAGGCTTACGAATTTCCCATACGTTAACATCCTTTAACCAACGATCCGGATGCTCAACTTGGTATCCATTGCGAATACCTTGTTCAAAAAATCCATAACGATAACGAATACAGTTACCATGAACAGGTAAACCTAAAGACGCAACTGAATCCATGAAACAAGCAGCAAGTCTACCTAAGCCACCATTTCCTAAGCCTGCATCTGTTTCCTGATGTTCAACCTCATTAAGGTCAATTCCTAATTCATCAAAGGCCTTCTTAACAACAGGATAAACACCTGCGTTCATTAGGTTATTAGTTATCATTCTTCCCATTAAAAATTCCATTGAAAAATAATAAACTCTTCTAGCCTTTGCTTTAGCAGTAGCCTCATTTGTTTTTAACCAATCCTTAGCAATATAGTATCTTAGCATTTCACCTAATACTACATATTGTTGATATGGTGTAGAGTTTTCAAATTCTACTGCATATTTATTTTCAACGTTTGAAATAAATTCCTTCTTAAAAGTTTCAACGTCTTTAAACATTGGGTAATCCATTTTTTTCCTCCAGTAACTTATATTTACAACGATTTCATTTTACCATAATTTGACATTTATTCAATTTTTATTAATTAAATCACTATTATAAAACGCTTTTAGGAGTGCACTTTCTAGTAACTTTTTTCTTATTTTTTAAAATAACAATACCAAGTGGTGGAATTGCCATAGAAATAGAATTAGGATTTTTCTTATCTTTAATAGCTTCAACCTTTATAGCTTTACTATTAATTTTATTAGTTCCACCATATATATCCTTATCAGAATTAATAAGCTCAACAAATGTAGATCCTACCTCTGCATCAACACCAATTCGATAACTATCATAACTATTAGGTGTACAGTTCATAACAACTAATAATCTATTACCATCCTTATCATATCTCATATAGCTATATAATGATAGATCAGCATTATCAGCATCCATAAACTTAAATCCTTCAGGCTTATAATCAAGCTCCCATAGACAAGGCTCATTCTTATATAATACCGATAATTCACGAACAAATCTTTGGGCTGAATCATGATCAGGATATTTCTTTATATTCCAAGGTAATTCACTTTCAAAATGCCATTCATCATAACTAGCTAGCTCGTCTCCCATAAATAATAGCTTCTTTCCAGGATGTGTTAGCATATAGCCAATTAGAGTTTTATATTGAGCAAATTGCTTCCATCTATCACCAGGCATTTTATTTAATAATGACCCCTTCATATGAACAACCTCATCATGAGAGAATGTTAATAAAAATTGCTCATTATAATAATACATCATAGAGAATGTAAGCATATTATGATGATACTTTCTATAAACTGGATCCATCTTAAAATACTTAAGAGTATCGTTCATCCAGCCCATATCCCATTTATAGTTAAAGCCTAAGCCACCCATTCCAGAAGGAAGAGTTACATGTGGGAAAGCACTTGAATCCTCTGCAGCTAATATTAATCTATCATCATAGCTAAATATTAATGTAGAAAGACGTCTCATAAATTCACATGCGCCCTCATTAACACCACGATTAGTATTTCCTAAATAATAAATCATATTACTTACTGCATCAACTCTAAAGCCATCAACATGGAAATATTTTAAATAGAACATAGCATTAGAGAATAAAAAGCTTCTTGTTGTACCCTTACCTAAATCTAGGTTAACAGTACCCCATTCCTTATTTTCTCTATCCTCTTCTTTAGGGTATTCATATAGGAATGTACCATCAAAGCGATATAAACCATGGCCATCCTTACAAATATGACCAGGAACCCAATCCATAATTACACCAATGCCATGCTGATGTAAATAATCAACAAAATACATGAAATCCTTTGGAGAACCAAATCTTGGAGATATTGCATAATAGCCAGTACCTTGATAACCCCAAGAAGCATCAAGTGGATGCTCATAAACAGGCATTACTTCTACATGGGTATAACCATAATCTTTTAAATAATCAACAAGCATTGGGGCAATTTCACTAAAACAATAAAATTCCTTATTATCAGGTCTTTTCCATGAAGCTAAATGCATTTCATAAATAAGCATTGGCTTATCATATGTTTTAGGATGATTGAACACCCAATCCTTATCTTTCCAATCATACCCATCAATATCACAAATCTTTGAATCCTGACAAGGTCTCATTTCAGAATAAAAAGCATATGGATCAGCTTTATATAAAACCTCACCACTCTTTGTTGTTATTACATATTTATATCTTTTCCATTCTAAATCACCATCAAGTTTTGTATACCAAATACCTTTAGGATCTAGACATTTTAAAACTGTTTTATCTCTTTCAAAATTATTCCAGTCACCGATAATTTCAACCTTACTAGCATTTGGAGCATATAATGCGAACTCACACCCAGTTATTTTTCCTTGTTCATCCTTTAAAACATGTGCACCAAAAAATTCATAAGCATTTGTGCAATCTCCATTATCGAAGTAGTAAAGGAAATTAACATCGATTCTATCCTTTATTGTCATCTCAAAACACCTCACTATTAACCAAAATCGACATACATTTGGTTTTATTATATAATAAAATAGTTTTTATAACAAGCATAGTTTTATTACAAATTTTCTTATTTGTAAAAAATTACTCTGTAATAAATAAAATACCAAGTGTACCTTGTCCACAATGGCTAGTGACAACACTACCAGCAACTGTAACAATTATTTCTTCAAAATTAAATTCCTTTTTAACAATATCAATTACAGAATTAACAATTTCATCACTACAGCAAGAATGAGTTATAAATACTCTTTTTTTATCGTAGCTTTTATATTCTAAAGCTAAATCATGACTATATCCTTCTAGTGATTTCTTTAAATTTCCATGATAATTCTTTTTTACTCCTAAAGAACCATTTTTCATAGTTATACTAGGATGAATATTTAATATTTTAGAGGCAATTCTAGCAGCTGCAGTGCATCTACCACCCTTATATAAATAGTCTACTGTATCTACTACAAATGAGGTTTGAACCTTATTTTTTAATTCCTCAACATTTGATACTATTTCATTAAAGCTTTTTCCTTCTTTAACCATATCACAAGCCTTAAGTACTAATAAGCCCTGTCCTGTTGATAAATGAAGTGAATCAATTATTTTTACCTTGCCATCAAATTCATTTGCTGCTAAAACAGCATTATTATATGTTGATGAGCATTTGCTTGAAATAGTAAAATGAATAACATAATCATTATCATTCAATAATTTCGTAAATATTTCTATATATTCTGCTACACTACATGCACTTGTTTTTGGTAATTCATTATTTTCTTTAACATAATTAAATATATCTTCGGGCATAATATCAATGCCATCCTTATGATCATTTTCACCTAATAAAACATGTAAAGGGGCAATTGTTATATTATTCTTTTCTATAAGATCCTTTGATAAATCTGCTGTACTATCAGTTGAAATTGTTATTTTTTTCATACTACTATTCTCCTTGCTAATTCTTTTTAAAAATAAAGTTTTGTTTTCACTTTTATTATACGCTTTTTTTTGATATAATCTAGAGCATATTGGAGATGATTTTAACATGAAACTAAATTATAATGAACAAATACTAAAGGTTACTGAATCAGAAATAAGAAAATTTAACGATTATGCAAGAGCTAATAATGCTGAATATTATTTAACATTAGGTGAACCAGATTTCTATACACCTGAGGTTATTGTTGAAGCAACAGAAAAGGCTATGAATGAGCATAAAACAAAATATGGTCCAACTCCAGGTAATCTTTCATTAAGAAAGAAAATTTGTGAATTTGAAAATAAATTTAATAATGTAATTTATAATCCTGAGGAGGTTATTATTACTCAGGGTTCTACTGAAGCTATAACAAGTGCTTTATTTACTATTTTAAATCCAGATGATGAGGTTATTATTCCTATTCCTGCTTATCCTATGTATAGAGAAATTGTTACTTATCAAAAGGCAAAGGTAGTAACATTAGATACTTCTAATAATAATTTCCAAATTTCTAAGGAAATGATTAATAGTGTAATAACAGATAAAACTAAATGTATTATCCTAACATCACCAAATAATCCAACTGGTACTATTCTATCAGATGAATCATTAAATAATATTCATGATGCAATTAAGGATAAGGGTATATTTGTTATTTGTGATGATGTCTATAATCAGATTGTATATACTGAAAGAAAACCAGGATTCGTAAGATTTCAAGATATGAAAGATAGAATAGTAGTATGTCAATCATATTCAAAATCATATGCTATGCCAGGCTGGAGATGTGGATATATGCTAGCAAGTGAGGAATTTATCTTCCATGCTAAGAAAATTCATCAATATATGATTGTAGCTTTAAATACCTTTATTCAGGATGGTATGGAAGTAGCATTAGATATTGATAATCAATATATGATTGATTCATATAAGGAACGTAGAGATTACGTATATAATCGTTTAGTCAATATGGGATTAGATGTTGTTTTACCTGATGGAGCATTCTATATTTTTCCTTCAATTGAAAAGCTAGGTATTAGCTCAATGGATTTCTGTAAAAGACTAGTTAAGGATTATAAGGTAGCAATTATTCCAGGCTTCTGCTTTGAACAGGACAAATATATAAGAATAAGTTATTGCGTAGCAATGGATGTTATTAAAATTGCCTGTGATAAAATTGAAAAATTTGTTAATGTATTAAAAAAGAAAAAAAAATATAATTTTTAGGCCATTTTAAATTGTCTTTTTTACTATAAAAAATGGAGGTGTGAAAAAATAGATTTTTTTAAATCTATAATGTTCACACCTCCTTTTGGTCTAGATTAATACTATTAATAA
>CAKQBG010000012.1 GCA_934216145.1 uncultured Anaeroplasma sp. | reverse complement strand
AATAACAAATAACACAATTACTAAAATTTATTTATAATTTTATCACTTAATTCCACTTTCTACTTGAAATTCAGCAAAAATTTTAGCCCTTTAGAATACTGTTTTCATGTATCAATATAATTCTATTATATATAAAAAAATATGAGCAAGTTCTATACTTGCTCATACCTCAAAATACTATTTTTTTACTCTTTTATCTAGTTCATAAGAAGCAATCATTATAACTCTCTTACAGCCTTGACATTCAAGCTTTAAATCTGCGCCCATTCTAATAACCTTCCACTCATTAGAACCACACACATGATTCTTCTTCGTTTTGACTATTTGATTTAATTCATACATTATAATGGCCTCTCCTTTATTTTAGAAAAGCTTCTAGGGTATTTTAAATTACCCTCATTTATTTTCTCAATAATAATAATTTCTCTTTTACCCTCATTATTAGGTAAATCAAAAGAAATTACCTCATTTAATTTACCTCCAAGAACCTTTATTGCGTGAGATGCCTCAGTAAGCTCTTCTTCACCTGATGACCCCTTCATTGCGATAAACTTTCCTCCAACCTTAACTAAAGGCATACAAAGCTCTAATAAAACATTTAATCTAGCCACTGCTCTAGCAGTTACATAATCAAAAGAGCTTCTTTTTTCTTTAACATAATCCTCTGCTCTATAGTGGTAACAATTAACATTAGATAATTCTAATTCAGAAACTAACAAATTCAAAAATTTAATTCTTTTATTTAATGCATCAATAATAGTAACCTCTGCATTACTAGAAACTATAGCTAAAGGAATAGAGGGAAAACCTGCTCCACTTCCTACATCGCATAATGTAAATTTTTTATTTAAATCTAATGCTTTAACAATAGACAATGAATCTAAAAAATGCTTATTATAAACCTCATCATGTTCTGTAATAGCTGTTAGATTCATATATGAATTAACCTCAACAAGCTTATTATAATAAGTCTCAAATTTATTTAATTCTTGGTCAGAGATATTAATACCTAATTTTTCTAGTTCAAGTTTAAAATCCACTATTCTCTCACCATTCTTTCTATATATACCATTAAAACCGAAATATCAGCAGGATTAACTCCACTAATTCTAGAAGCCTGTCCAATAGTTTTAGGCTGAACCTTTTTAAGCTTCTCTCTAGCCTCAAGTGCGATATTCTCAACTAAATCATAATTAATATCTGAAGGAATAGCTTTCATATCATAATTTTTCATTCTTTGAGCCTGTTCTAATGATTTTTTAATATATCCCTCATACTTAATACTAATCTCAACCTGCTCTAATACCTCATCTAAGCGGTCATATTCACATACTAATTCAACGCCTTGCTCTAAAGCTAATTTCTTAATTGTTTTATAGTTGACCTCTGGTCTTTTAATCAAGCTCTCTAAAGAGGAACTTTCAACTATAGGCATAGAACCATATTCCTCAAGAATAGGATTAGCATTTTGAGGTTTAATTTTAATTTTCTTAAATTCTTCAATTAATGTATTAATAGATGCCTTTTTAACTTCAAGTCTATTATGCTGCTCTTCAGTAATTAAACCCACCTCATAGCCCTTTTCTCTCAATCTTAAATCAGCATTATCATGACGTAATAGTAAACGATATTCAGCTCTTGATGTTAATAAACGATAAGGCTCTTTAGTTCCTTTAGTAACCAAATCATCAATCATAACACCAATATAAGCCTCATCTCTACCTAAAACTAATGGCTTTCTATTAGAAACCTTTAAACAAGCATTAATACCAGCAATCAATCCCTGTGCAGCTGCTTCCTCATAGCCTGATGTACCATTAATTTGACCTGCTGTAAATAAATTCTTAACAAGTTTAGTTTCAAGGCTTGGCCATAGCTCAAGTGGGTCAATCGCATCATACTCTATTGCATAAGCATATCTAATAACCTCACAATCCTTTAGACCAGGTAATAATCTAATCATTTGGTCTTGGATCTCAACTGGCATTGAGGTAGAAAAGCCCTGAATATATTCTTGATCCATAGATAATGATTCTGGTTCATAGAATATTTGATGACGCTCTTTATCCTTAAATCTAACAACCTTGTCCTCAATAGATGGACAATATCTAGGTCCAATACCTTCAACAACTCCACCATACATTGCAGACTTATCAAGATTATCCATAATAAGCTTATGAATTTCTAAATTAGTATAGGTTAAATAACAAGGAACCTTTACATTTAATAATGAGTTATATCCATCATCAAAAGAATACCTCCAGGTAACCTCATCTCCATTTTCAACACTCGTCTTTGAAAAATCAATAGTTGAAGCTTTAATTCTAGCCGGAGTACCTGTTTTTAATCTTTGGATAGTAAATCCACATCTTCTTAAGGCTTCAGATAAACCCTTTGTGGTCTTTTGACCATCAGGTCCTTCCTTCTTAGTCCAATGTCCACGTAAAATTCTACTATCTAAATAAGTACCAGTTGTTAAAACAACAGCCTTAGAATAGACATTTTCTCCATTTTCAAGAGTAATTCCCTTAATAGTATCATCTTCAACAATTAAATCTGTAACATAAGATTCAACCAAGGTTAAATTCTTTGTATTTTGTAAATGCTTAAGCATTTCCTTCATATAAAGAATCTTATCCTCCTGAAATCTTAATGCCCAAACAGCAGGACCCTTAGATCTATTTAACATTTTAGTTTGAATTTGGCATAAATCAGCATTTTTGCCCATATATCCACCCAATGCGTCAATCTCACGGACTACTACACCCTTTGCAGGTCCACCAATTGAGGGATTACATGGCATAGAACCTACCATATTTAAATTTCCAGTAGCTAGCATAGTATTAAAACCCATATTAGCACAGGCTAAGGCAGCCTCACATCCAGCATGACCTCCACCAACAACTATAATATCATACATAAAATCAAAGTCCTTCCACAAGCTATCTTACTAAATAAGCTAATAATAATTCCATAGTATTATTAACACCATCTAAATGTGTTCTTTCCATACCATGAGATGCACAAACACCAGTACCAATTAAAGCAGCCTTACAATCTAAGCCTGCTTTTAAAGCTGCACTAGCATCAGAACCATAATAAGGGAAAATATCAACAGTATAATTTAAACTATTCTTCTTGGCTAAATTAATTAAATCAGTCGTTAATTCATAATTATATGGACCAGATGAATCCTTAGCACAAATACTAACAGAATACTCATTTCCAGCTAAATCCAAACCAACACAGCCCATATCTACAGCAACAAGCTCACTAAGATTTCTAATTGCTGAAGCACCATGTCCTACCTCTTCATAATTAGTAAAATAACAATATAAATCATAGCTTGGCTTTATATTATTTTCCTTCATATAATTTAATACTGATAAAATAATACAAACAGATGCCTTATCATCAATAAATCTACTCTTTAAAAAGCCACTTTCAGTTATAACAGTCTTTGGCTCATAACATACATAATCTCCATTATCGATACCTAATGCTAAAACATCATTCTTACATTTAACCTTTTCGTCGATTCTAACAATAATATTATCAATATCTCTAGGCTTTGTTGCGCTATCCTTAAAAACATGTACAGCTGGAGATGTAGATAAAATAGTACCAGTATATACTTTATTATCTCTTGTAACAATTTTACAATATTCACCATCTAATGTTGGAATTGATGGTCCACCAATCGCAGTTACTCTTAATGTTCCATCAGAATTAATAGAACGTACCATTAAGCCTAATGTATCAACATGGGCAGCAATTGCAACATTTTTTTCATCACTTTTACCTTTAATAAATACCTCAACAGTACCCTTATTAGTAATTTTATAATCCTTATAACCAATTTCCTCAAGCTTATTAATTAAAACATTATTTATATTCTTACAATAGCCTGATGGCGAATCAGTTAAAAATATATCATTGACAATTCTTTTAAAATAATTTAATTCCATTTCAATTCCCTCATTTCAATAATAATATACCACTTTTCGAAAACATTAACAATATTGACACTTTACTTTTATATGATATAATTATACTAGAAAGGGTTTTCATTATTTGGTGTTACAAAATATGGGAGGTGCTATTATGGACAATGACTTACAATTAAGCCGCCTATTATATTTATATAATAATGTCACAATTTTCTTAGATTCTGAAAATAAAAAAGTAATAAACTTTTATGATGGTAGTCAGCTTACCGCCCATAATATTGATTATCAGGAATGTGTAAAATTATTTAAAGAGAAATTTAACTTCTCAAAGAATAGTGAAATTAAACTTACTAATTTTTTCACAAATCTTTCAATATCATCAGAGCCATTTACAGCTAATGTTAGCTTTGAATTAGAAAATGGCGATAAAATTCCTTTAATATTTAAAGGCTATATGGACGAGGATGGGACAGAAATAATCGTAGTTAGTAAACCTGATGCGAATGTTACATACTCCTCTATAGATTATTTAACAAAGGTTTTATCTCGTGAAGCAATGACACAAAAGATTAATTTAGCACTTACAAAACCAACTCCATTTGCTTTACTATTAATTGATATAGATAATTTCAAGGAATTTAATGATTCTTATGGTCATATGTATGGAGATATAGTTCTAGTTGAAACTGCTTCTTCTATAAAAAAGTTTATTGGTAATAGAGGCTTTGTTGGAAGAATCGGTGGAGATGAATTTTTAGTTCTTATGTATGTTGATAATAAATATAATGCATTACATGAGGCATGTAGCAATATTAAAAAGGCTATAAATAATGTTAGTAATCATAACATTAAAAAAGCCTCAATTACTGCTACTGTAGGCTGTGCTTCTTATCCTAATGATGGTACAACTTTTGATATTTTATTTAGAAAGATTGATGTTGCGTTATATCGTGGTAAAAGAAAGGGTAGAAACTGCTTCATCATTTATGATAAGAATAAATGTGGTGAGGTATCAACCGAATTAACTGAGGTTAATCAAAAGATTGATTCAGGAGAAGCAAGATATGCTAATTATAATATAATCTCTGGTGTTGCAGAAATTATTAATAGAGATGAAAATGTTAGAAAGAATATTAATGATTCTTTATCCTTATTAGGTAGTTATTTCCTATTAGATAGAATTACATTATATACTCTTGATATAAATAATGATACTGTCTCTAATGTTATTTGTTGGTGTAATCCAAGAATTAACGGACTTGAGGAGCTAGTTAAAAATTACCCAAGAAATGTTGAAAGTTGGAGAATGGTGTTAGATAACCTAGGAATGTTTAAGCTTGTACAGGTTGAATCAAATACCAATTTACCAGTATATAAAGAATTAAGTGATCAGAAGGTTACTTCTACTTTAGCTTTTGAGCTTAAGTATATGGATAAAGTTGTTGGATTAATTAGATTTGATATGTGTTCAATGGATCGTTTCTGGCAACAAAATGATATTTCAACATTAATGGTTACCTCAAAGCTATTTGCGATAATGCTTAATAGACAAAATGAAAAGATACAGCATCATAAGGAATTATATTATGATAAATTAACTTCCATATATAATTACATTAGATGGAGAGATTTAGTAAATTTTGAAATTACAAATAATTTTTCTACTTATTCCCTAATGTATTTTAATATTGAAGGATATAAACATTTAAATGATATTTATGGAAGTAAAATTTGTGATGAGGCATTAATTAATGTCGGTCAAGGCTTTAGAAGCTTTAATGATGTAAGAACTATTTACTGTAGAGTAACAGATGATAAATTCTTAGTATATCTTCCTACTCAGGATAAAGAAATAATTGAAAAGCTTTATAAGCATTTAAAGGAAAATTTAGCTACTATTCAGTACGGAGAAAAATTCCATTTAATTTGTGGAGTTTATATTCATGATGGAAATGACATATTAACTACCGCTATTGATAAGGCTAATATTGCTAGAAAGCAACCATCAGTATTAAAGAATGGTATTTGTTATTTCTCTCAGGAGCAGTTTGAGGAAAAGAAATTCAAAATGGAGCTTGAGCTTCATATGTTTGATGCTAAAAATAATGATGAATTCCTATTATATCTTCAACCAAAGTTTAATATTAAAACTGGTAAAATGGTTGGAGCTGAAGCTTTAACTAGATGGAATTTCAAAGGCGAAAAGATATTAACACCAAATCTATTTATTCCTCTATTTGAACAAAATGGCTTTATAAAGGAATTAGATTTTGCTGTCTTTGAGAATGTTTGTAAATTTCAAAGAAAAGTAATAGATTTAGGTAAAACTCCAGTAATAATATCTGTTAATTTATCTAGATATCAAACTGATTTTGATTATTATATTAAAAATATAAACTCAATTAGAGAGATATATAATATTCCTCCTTCACTAATAGAGCTTGAAATTACTGAAGGCATGTATATTTCTAAATCTCAAGAAATATCAAAGCTAATCAAAATACTTCATAGCTTTGGCTATAAGGTATCAATGGATGATTTTGGATCAGGTTATTCGAATCTTGCAGCTTTAGCTGATTTAGATTTTGATATGATAAAGCTTGATAAGGGCTTCTGTAGTAACCAGGATAATGAAAAAGAAAAAATTATTCTAGGCTTCGTTATGGAATTAGCCCATGAGCTTGATATGGATGTATTATGTGAAGGTGTAGAAACACAAGAATTTATGGAATATCTAAAGGGTATTGGATGTAATATTGTTCAAGGCTTTCTATTTGATAGACCAATTCCAGCAATTAATTTCTATGAGAAATATATTAAATAAGGGGAGATAAAATCTCCCTTTTTAATTATATAAAAAAATCCTTTTGTAATAACAAAAGGAGATTCATAAATAAAATTATGGAAGGACTAAATATCAAAATTAATTTCATGATATTTAATCCTTCCATTTTTTAATTTTAAATTTAAATTTAAATAATATGTTATTTAAATCTATATTGTATACTTTTATTTCTTTAAGAATTCAGTAACAAACTTTTGATAAACCTTTTCAACTGTAAATCCATAAGTATCAAAGATTTCAGAAATTGGCATAGAAGCACCAAATTCATCAATTCCTTGAACGAAATCAGCATACTTATACCAAGACATTGAAGAACCCATTTCTAAAGCATATGTTGGACGTTTTGGTAATACACTATTCTTATATTCATCACTTTGTTTATCAAATAAGAATTGAGAAGGCATAGAAACAACAGTTGTATAAATCTTGTTTTCTTCAAGCTTCTTAGCCACCTCAATAGCTAATGAAACCTCACTACCACATGTAACAATTGTATACTTAGCAGGCTTTGAAGGTTCAAATACTACATATCCACCCTTTTGAACACCCTCAATTGATGTACAAGCTAAATTAGGTAAAGCTTGTCTAGATGATACAATAACAGTTGGATAAGTATTATCCTTGAATGATTCAAGCATAGCTGCTGTCATCTCAGTTGCGTCTGCAGGTCTAAATACATTTGTATTTGGCATTGAACGGAACATTGTTAATTGTTCAACTGGTTGGTGAGTAGGTCCATCCTCTCCTACACATACTGTATCATGTGAGAAATAGAAATTAGTAGGACACTTCATAATTGCTGCTAAACGTACAGCTGGCTTTAAGTAATCACTAAATACAAAGAATCCAGAACAGAAGCCTCTTAATCCACCATGTAATGTAATACCATTAGTGATTGCTGCCATCGCATGCTCACGAACACCAAATTTAATATTTCTACCAAGTGGATTAGAAGGACAAAAAATTCCATCTGCACCCTTAACCATTGTTGAAGCTGTTAAATCTGCAGCTCCACCCATTAAATTAGGAAGCTTAACAGAAGCCCAATCTAAAATCTTACCCATAACCTTACGAGTTGATTCCTTGCTACCAGCTTCCCATTTTGGCATATCAGATAAATCAGTTATACTGAAATCATTATACATAAACTTTAATAGCTCTTGATAATCCTCAGGATACTTCTTTTGATATTCCTTTAATAAAACATTCCATACAGTCTCAGTATCGTTGCCTCTTTTTTCTACATGCTCATTATAGAACTTAACAACCTCATCTGGGAACTTTAATGGTTCATAGCTATATTGTAAATTCTTTCTTAATAGCGCAATATCCTCTTCAGGCATTGGCTTACCATGAATAGATGATTCACCACAATTAGGTGCACCATATCCAATTACTGTTTTAATTTCAATTAATGATGGTTTAGAATTTGAGTTTTTAGCTTCTATGATTGCTTCAGATATAGCATCACAATCATTTCCATCTTCAACACGGAAATAATTCCAACCCATTGATTCAACCTTCATTTTTGTGTCTTCTGTATTAGCTAATGAAACCTCACCATCTAATTGAACGTCATTTGAATCATATAATACAATCAATTTATTTAAAGCTAAATGACCAGCAAGACTCATAGCCTCACAAGCAATACCCTCTTGTAAATCTCCATCTCCACACAATACATAAGTATTATGGTTAACAACTGTAAATTCAGGCTTGTTAAAGTTAGCAGCTAAATATTTTTCAGCAATAGCCATACCAACTGCAGATGCGATACCCTGTCCTAAAGGCCCTGTAGTAATTTCAACACCAGGTGTATGCTTATATTCAGGATGTCCTGGAGTAATACTACCCTTTTGTCTAAAATTCTTTAAATCCTCAATTGTAATTTCAAATCCACTTAAATGTAATAGCTCATATAATAATGCTGAACCGTGACCAGCAGATAAAATAAAACGATCTCTATCGAACCACTTTGAATCCTGAGAATTAATATTTAAATGTCTAGTAAACAAAATGTGTGCAATCGGAGCTGCACCAAGTACAATTCCAGGATGTCCACTTTTTGCCTTTGTTATCATTTCAGCACCAACAACACGAAGGGCATTTACACAATTTTGATCAATTGAACTCATATCTTTCTCCATTTTTATTTCTTTTATTCGTTTGAATCTTCTTTTACTGCTTCTTCATTAGAAGTCTTATTTTCTTCATCTTCCTGACTAGTACTATCTTGAGTTGAATCTAAAGACTTAGTCTCTTCATCTTGTTCTTGAGTAGCTTCAGCTTCACCATTTGACTCTTCCTCATTATCCTCATCAGCATATAAATTATCAAAATATTGATCCATATATGATTTTTGCTTATCAATAAGCTTATCAAATTCTTCTTCACCTAAAAGCTTAATAATTAAATCACGGCTCTTAACATTCTCAGTTGTAATCTTTCTTCTAGTAATTGTATTAACAATAAGCATAGCAACAAATAAAGCTAATAATACACCAATAGCAACCCAGCTAAACCAAGCAACCTTTGATTGTAAAACTAATGCTAAAATAACAATAACAACCGCAATACCCATTAATGGATAAGTAAACATAGTAGTAAATCTCTTACTAATTACATCAGTCTTATCCCAGAACTCAACCCAAATTTTATTAATTGGTTGTGTATATAGGTCATGTACAGTTTCATAATATCCCTTTTCAAAAAACAATTTATAATTTTGACCATCAACAGAGGCCCATGCAGCAAACTGTCCCTTATTTAAAAATTCTTCTTGCACACCTTCAAAATCGTTCATATAATATAATTCTATTTTATGACCGTCCCATTCTTGAACTTCGAATGGCTCTACTGAACTTGCAACTTCATAAAGTTTAGGATTAATTTTCACAAAATCACCATTATTACTCGATATGAGTTTCCTTTCATTTAAAAAATACAAAAGAATTATATCACATTATTTCCTAAAAAAAAAGTGGAAAGATATACTCTCCACTATTTTATAGGCCCAAATATTGAAATAATATTTATAAATATATTATTTTGGTATAACGCCTTAGAAATTCTAAACGCATCATCAGTTAAATGCATATCTGTAATAAACCAATCCTTAATTGTAAACCAATCTTGACCCATAAATACCCTAAGTAACGCAAACAATCCCGCAACAATTGCTAAATAAATTACTAATGATAACACAGCTCCTAAAATACCATCAATAACCTTAATAAAATTAACATTTCTAAGAATATTAACTAAAATATTAAGTATTAATAATACAATTAGCGAACCTACAAAAATCATACCAAAGGCAATAACATTCATACAAATACCAGTTAATCCATTTGCGATAAATACTATTATCTCTGAAACTGAAGTATCACTAGGAACACCAATCATATTACTAATTATTCCTGATAAAAACTTTAGATTTAAGCCCTGTTCAATAATATCTTTTACAGTTGCTCCATCAGGATAACTAGCCATATTAGCACTTAAATTAGAATAAAATCCATTATAAATGCTATCATGTATTCCAAAGGCATTGCTTGTTGTTAACATTAATGATACCTGTCCAGCAAACATTATACTGAAGACTAAAATAATTAGAATTCCAAAAAATGAAAGAAATTTTTTCATAAATCCTTTTTTGCAGCCAATAATAATTGAAATTAAAGCTCCAATAATAAGGACAATATCCAATATACTTACTATCTCCATAACCTCACCGCCTTACATTTTTTATTATACACAATTTAACCAAATTATACAATTTATAATTTTTTTTTTTATGATTTCGTGTATAATATTTATGGTGGTGTTAATTATGGATAGTTTAGAGAATTTACAAAGCAAAATGAACGAAAAAAATTATGATGCATTCATTATACCAACATCAGATTTCCATGGTAGTGAATACATTAGTGATTATTTTAAAACAAGACAATTTCTATCAGGCTTTACAGGAAGTGCTGGTACACTTCTTGTAACAAAGGAAAAAGGATATCTATGGACAGATGGTAGATACTTTATTCAAGCTGAAAAGGAACTTTCAGGAAAAAATATCGAGCTCATGAAAATGGGAGAGGATACTCCTATGATTGAATTTCTTGAGGATATGTCTAAAGATAAAAAAATAGAAATAGCAATAGATGGTAGAACACTTTCTACTGCGTTAGTATTAGAACTTAAGAATAAGGTTAATAATGCTAATATCGTACTAGATACTAAGACAATAGATGAAATATGGACTAATAGACCTAAAATGCCATTTTCAGTATTATATCAGCTATCAGATTATCTAACAGGAAAATCATATCAAGAAAAGCTTAAGGATATTAGAACTGAAATGGAAAAAGAGGATTGTGGAGTATATATTATTACAGCACTTGAAGATCAAGCATGGCTTTATAATCTAAGAGGAAATGATGTATTACACACACCTGTATTCTTAGCCTATACAGTAATAACTCTAGAACATAATTATTTATATGTTGATAGTGCTAAAATAGAACCAACAGTAGATAAATATCTTCAAAAGAATGAAATATTAGTTAGGGATTATGATTCAATTTATGAAGCATTAAAATCATTTAAATCTAAGAAAATATTAATAAATTTAAATAAAGCTAATTATCAAATATATTCAGCAATAGAAACTAATAATACAATAATTAATCATGAAGATATTACTCTATTAATGAAGGCTATAAAAAATCCAACAGAAATAACTAATACTAAAAATGCTCATATCAAAGACGCAGTTGCGGTAACAAAGCTAATGTATTATCTAAAAAATAATTTTGGCAAATCTGATATGTCTGAAATATCAGTTACTGAATATCTAGAAAATCTTAGAAAAGAACAAAAAGGTTTTATAGATTTATCCTTCAATACTATATGTGCCTTCAATGAACATGCAGCTATGATGCATTATTCAGCTACAGATGAATCAAATGTTCAAATTAATGAGCCTGGTCTATTACTAATTGATAGTGGTGGACATTACCTAGAGGGTACTACAGATATAACAAGAACCTTTGCTTTAGGTGAAATATCAAGTCAAATGAAGCTTCATTTTACTACTGTCTTAAAATCAGTAATAGCTTTATCACAAGCAGTATTTTTAGAAGGATGTAATGGAATGAATCTTGATATTCTAGCTAGAGGTCCAATTTGGAAGCTACTAATAGATTATAAATGTGGAACTGGTCATGGTGTTGGACATATTCTTTCAGTTCATGAAGCTCCAAATGGCTTTAGATATAAAATAGTACCAGAAAGAAATGATTCTCATCCTTTCGTTCCTGGTATGATTACATCTAATGAACCAGGTATTTACTTAGAAAATAAATATGGAATAAGAATTGAAAATGAAATGCTATGTGTTAGAAAAGGTGAAAGTGAATTCGGAAAATTCCTTGGATTTGAAACTATCACTTTAGTACCAATTGATTTAGACGCAATAGATACTTCGCTATTAGATGATAATGAAAAGATTTGGTTAAATAATTATCATAAAGAGGTATATAAAACTCTAGAGCCTTTACTTGATAAGAAAGAAGCCTTATGGCTTAAAAATTATACCAGATCAATATAAAAATAAGAGGCTATGAAAAAAAGCTAGTTTCATAGTCCCTTTTCTTATATCTATTGTTCTAGGAACTTTTTTTAAAAAAGTAATTTTTGTATTTTTTAAAATTTATTGTAAATAAGAGTATTAAAAATACAAGTCATATGCTATAACAAGCTATGTAGAATAATTGTGTTGCAAACAACATTCAATCATAAAAGCGTCTTTGGATTTAATTTCCAAAGCGTTTTTGCTTTATAAGATAAAAAAAGCCTTCCAATAAAGGAAGACTATTAGTTACTATAAGGCGCCCCAACCACAACACCAATAAGCTTAAGGCTGCTATCTTCCGATCCTGACCTGGTTCACCATCAATGCTTGATTGAGGACAATTGTTATTCTAACATAACACTTATTTATTTTCAAGTTTTTTATTTCTAAGCTCCTTAAAAAAATCACTAATTAGTTTAGAACATTCCTCTACTAATACTCCACCACTAATATCTACTGTATGATTAAAGGAAACATCAAATAAATTAATTTTGCTTTTATGGACTCCAAATCGATAATCATAAGCTCCATAAACTACTCTAGGAATCCTTGATTGAATAATCGCTCCACCACACATTACACAAGGCTCTAGTGTAATATACATAGTACATCCTTCAAGTCTCCATGACTCTAGTCTTTTACAAGCTTTTTTTATTGCGATAACCTCAGCATGAGCTAATGATGATTCAAGCTTTTCTCTTTTATTATAGCCCCTAGCTATAATTTTATCATCCTTA
This sequence comes from uncultured Anaeroplasma sp., assembly GCA_934216145.1. GTDB lineage: Bacteria > Bacillota_I > Bacilli_A > Acholeplasmatales > Anaeroplasmataceae > Anaeroplasma. The sequence continues at coordinate 25,346 of CAKQBG010000012.1, read as the reverse complement.
ACAATAACGCACCCAATAGGTACCTCATCAATCAAATAAGCCTTATGAGCCTCCTTTAAAGCTTCCTTTATATAATATTCATCACTTCTCATTATCGAATAAAACTATATGACAGCTTCTACATCTAGCCTCATATGAATCATTTGCTCCAACTAAAATTGTTGGATCATTATAATATGCTGGCTTACCATCAATAATTCTTTGAGTTCTTGTTGCGCTTTCTCCACAAACACTACAAATAGCTGTAAGCTTAGTAACACTCTCAGCTACTGCCATAATTTGTCCAATAATACCAAAAGGCTCACCTCTAAAGTCAGTATCTAAGCCTGCACAAATTACTCTATATCCCTCTTCAGCAAATTCCATAACATACTTCAGCATACTCTCATCAAAAAATTGAACCTCATCAATAACTATAGCCTGAGTATTTTCCTTTAAATGCCTTCTAATATCGCTACCATGAGAAATATTTATTGCATGTAGAGCCTTCTTGTTATGACTTACAATTTCAGACTCTGAATATCTATTATCAATAGCTGGCTTGAAGATAACATAATTCTTATGAGCATATTCCATTCTCTTAACTCTTCTGATTAGTTCTTCAGTCTTTCCAGCAAACATTGGCCCAGTGATTACCTCAATAAAGCCTTTCTTACCTACATTATATTGCATTATAATTCTCCTCGTTTTTTTAATAGTACATAGCGAATTATAGCATAATAAAACAAGAAAAAAAAGCCCAAAAGGGCTTTTATTATTACTATTATTACTTCTTTAAGCCGTAGCGCTTATTGAACTTTTCAACGCGTCCATCTGCCTGAGTAAATACTTGCTTACCAGTGAAGAATGGATGACAATTTGAACAAGTATCAACACGAATCTCGTCTAATACAGAACCAGATTCAAATGTGCTACCGCATGTAGTACAAGTTACAGTAATTGTCTTATAATTTGGATGAATTCCGCTTTTCATGTCTACATTACACTCCTTCCGCCATGACCAAGTCATAGAAAGTTTACAAGATATTTTAACATACTAATTATGTTTTGACAATACCTTTTTTAATTTTTTTGTATTTCCTGATTGTGTCAAAATACATTAGGCTCTTTCAAATACTAGTTGTTATGTCTTATTAATTCAAGTCTCATTACTTTGAATTTAAGTAAATCAAAACTATAGCGGCCATACATAATTCTTTTTACCAATTTCAGTTTATTTACGGCAGCTTAAACACCATTAATAAAATCATATATTTCAATAAATGTTTTATGATAACAATTATCATTATCACAAAACATTTTTCTATTATAAATTTCAATCGTAACCTTTTGATTATTTAATGGTAAATCATCAAATGATTCTTATATTTAAAATGACATCTTGTTGAAATTTGTCCACAATAGAGACATACTAAACATTCAACCTTTGATTCTACTAAAAATGTAATAGAATTTTCGTCTTCAGTCTTTAAAATATATTTTAAATTATTACTAATCATATCTATATAATCTTGCATACTTATTACCTTTTTATACTAATAATAATACTATATTATTAGCTATTTTTAAACCGACATGAAAGAGCCCAATTTATTTTGACACAACCATAATATTTATTATTTTAATTTTGATGAAACACAAAACTTTTTTATTTTTTTGAATTTATAGTTATTTTAGCACCTAAATATTTAATTTTTTTATAAAAATCCTGATATCCACGTTCAATAATCTTATAATTCAAAATAGTACCACCTGATTTTAATGAATATAAAAATAATCCTGCCGCATTTCTTAAATCATTTGCTTTAACTGTTGAAGTAGCTAAATAATCACTCCCTATATAATAAACACTATTACCAATAATATTTATATTAGCAATTTTATTCAATTCTTTATATAATTGAATTCTTGAAGGATATATATTATCTACTATTTTACCATATCCTCTACTAAATAATGATAATACTCCTAATAATGGTTGCATATCAGTTGGTAATAAAGGATATTCACTTGTTTCAATATCAAAAGCTTCTCCTCTTGATTTATAAGAAATAATATTATCTTTATTAATATCTATTTTGTAGCCATGCTTAATTAATAAATCAACTGGATATCTAATTTGATTATAATCAATATTAAATAGCTTTACTTTTCCACATAATAACCCCATAACTATATAAGTCATCATTTCCATTCTATCAGGAATAATTCTATAGCTATATTTTAATACTTTAGGTCTTGAAGATTTAAAAATACATCTTCCTCCTATTGCCATAATATCAAATCCTATATTTTTTAAAAAGCTAATAACGCTTCTTCCCTCAGGCTCAATATTTAATCCATCTAAAACAATATAATCAAAGCTTAAGGCTCCTAATATCGCATTAATACTCGCTCCAACACTTAATCTCGGAATAGAATAGCTTATTTTTTTTATTTTTTCCTTTTGAGTAAATATAATAGAATTCTCTTTAACATCAACTAAATATCCTAAGCTTCTAAATAACTCAATATGTAAATCAATTGGTCTAGAATCAAAGCTACAGCCTCCAGGATAAGCTATTTCACATCTATTAAATAGATATAGCATTATAGGTATTAAATAATATGAGCCTCTTATTAAGGAAATATTTTCTATTGTTAATGGCTTATAAATAATATTCTTACTATTTATATAAAGCCTATTATGCTTCCACCTAATACTACAATTAAGCTTCTTTAATATATCTAATAATATTTCAATATCCTTTATTCTAGGTACATCTATTAAAGATACCTCATCAATTAATAATGATGCACATATTATAGGTAAACTAGCATTTTTACTACCAGAAATCCTAACCTTCCCCTTTAATACCGAAGGCTCTACTATGATAGAATCCATGAAATCACCATTATAAGTATATGCTAAAACAAAAAAAATAGCACCGAAGTGCTATTAATAATTAATATCTTTTAAAATATCTTTCTATTTCCCATTCCGAAACATGTCTACGATATTCATTCCATTCAATGGTCTTTGCTTCAATCATTTTATTAACAGTATGCTCTCCCATCGCATCTAAAATAATTGGGTCTTTTTTAAATTCATTGATAGCTTCTTCTAGGCTTGATGGTAAAGCTTCAACACCTAAAGACTTTCTTCCTTCTTCATCTAAAGCATATAAATTCTCATAAATAGGCGCTATCATAGGACAATTACCTAAAATACCATCTAATCCTGCTCTTAATATAGCAGCTATAGCTAAATAAGGATTAGCCGAAACATCCGCATTTCTAATCTCTGTTCTTGTTTTATTACCACGGGCAGCAGGAATACGAATCATTGTAGAACGATTAGAATCACTCCATGATATATAGCATGGGGCTTCAAAGCCAGGAACTATTCTCTTATAGGAATTAACAATAGGATTTGTAATTAAGCAAAAGCCCTTAGCGTGAGCTAATATACCAGATATCCATTTATTCGCAATATCACTTAATTGATTATCTGTTCTTTTATCATAAAAGGCATTTTTATTATCATTTGTTAATAATGAGCAATTAATATGCATACCACTACCATTAATACCCTCTACAGGCTTTGGCATAAAGGTTGCATGAAGTCCATGACGTCTCGCAATATTTTTAACAACAAGCTTAAATGTTTGAACGCTATCACAGGCCTCAACTGCAGAATTAAAATGGAAATTAATTTCATGCTGACCTGTTGAAACCTCATGATGAGCTGCCTCAATTGTAAAGCCTATCTTTTGAAGCTCTAATACTATATCTCTTCTACAATCCTCAGCACTATCGACTGGGGCTAAATCAAAATATCCACCATGGTCATTAAATTCTAGAGTTGGTTCTCCCTTGTCATTTAGCTTAAATAAAAAGAATTCAGGCTCAATACCACAATTAAAGGCCTTATACCCTAGCTTACGCATAGATACTAAATTTCTCTTTAAAACTCCACGAGGATCTCCTTCAAAGGGAATATGCTCTCCATTCTTACCAGGACGATAAACATCACAAATAAATCTCGCAACATTACCATAAGCTGTATTTTCCCAGCTTAAAACTAAAAACGTATCTAAATCAGGATGTAAAAACATATCTGCTTCATAAATTCTAACAAAGCCCTCAATTGAAGAACCATCAAACATAACCATGTTATCTAACGCATCCTCAAGTCTGGTTACTGGAATCTCAACATTCTTAATTGTACCCATCATATCTGTAAACATCATACGAATATAACGAATATTTTCTTCTTTACAAATACGACGAATATCATCCTTTGAATAACTCATCTATAACTACCTTACCTTTCATACTATCTTATATTATATCTTATTAATAATATAAAATAAAGAAATAAAGAATGACAATTTTCATGTCATTCTTTAAAATTTTATACCTCAAACATTAAATCAGCATAGCTTGGAACAGGCCAATAAGCCTTATCAACAATAAGCTCAAGTGAATCAATAGGCTTACGAAGCTTTTCAATTAATGGAGTAACTAAATCCTTATATCCAAAGGCCTTAGCCTTAGCTCCTTCAATCTTACTAACCTGATTCAAGGCGCTTTCAAGTAATCCAGCATATTCTGTTGCTTCCTCTAATAACCCAAAGGCTTCATTAGATGGATTAAAATAAGCATTCAAATTAGCTCCCTTATTAGAAACTCTAACCTTTTCAGCCTGATCTAATAAATCAGCAATATATTTTCTAACAGCTGGTAAATATTGTTGCTTAACCATATCTAACGCTGTCTTAGCTTCAATATCTTTAGCGTTAATATATGATTCATACATAATCTCACTTCTAGCCTCAAGTTCAATTTTACTTAATACATGTAAATCCTCAAATATTTCAATAGTCTTTGGATAAACAATTGATTCAACAGCCTCACAGAATGTCTTAACATTAGGTAAGCCTCTCTTTTCAGCCTCTTTAACCCATTCATCACTATAACCATTACCATTAAAAATAACTCTCTTATGCTCTCTTAGTGTTTTAGTAATAAAAGCCATTGCGTCATGCTCAAAAACCTTTGAGCCCTCAAGAATATCACAAGCCTTCTTAAATTCAGAAGCTACTATAGTATTTAAGGCTGTATTACATTCAGCAATACAAGCACTTGAAGCAACCATACGGAACTCAAACTTATTTCCTGTAAAGGCGAAAGGAGATGTACGGTTTCTATCAGTATTATCGGCATAAACCTTCGCAATTGAAGGAATACCTAAATCAATAAGCTTACCCTGCTTAGAGCTTTCAGCATATCCATGATCAATAATTTGATTAACAACATCCTCAAGTTGATCTCCCAAATAAATAGAAATTATAGCAGGAGGAGCCTCATTTGCGCCTAAACGGAAATCATTTCCAGGTACTGATGCAGCTAATCTTAAATATACAGCATTCTCGTCTACTCCCTTAACGATACATGCTAAAGTCAATAAAAATAAAAGATTTTTATGTGGTTCATCTGTAGGATCAGTAAAATTAATACCTGTATCAGTAGTAATAGACCAGTTATTATGCTTACCACTACCATTAACTCCCTGATATGGCTTTTCATGGAATAATACCATCATATTCTCCTTTAAAGCCATTCTTCTTAACGCATCCATTAAAATCATATTTTGATCAGCACCAACTGATGATGAAGAATAAATAGGTGCAGTTTCATGCTGAGATGGTGCTACCTCATTATGATCAGTCTTAGCAGTAATACCAAGACTCCAAAGCTCCTCATTAATAGATTTAAAGAAGCTAGCAACACGAGGAGAAATAGGTGCGAAATAGCATTCCTCTGTTTGTTGATTTTTAGTAGGAATATTACCAAATAGAGTACGACCACACATTACTAAATCTTCTCTCTTTTTATATAGTTCATGATCAACTAAGAAATATTCCTGCTCAGGACCTATAGTTGAAGAAACCTTGTGAACATTAGTAATACCAAAAAGCTTTAATACTCTCTTACCCTCAATATCTAAAGCGTTAAGTGATCTTAATAAAGGAATCTTTCTATCAAGTGCCTCACCATGATAGCCTAAGAATACAGTTGGAATACACATTACAGTACGTCCTTGATCCTCCTTAAGGAAAATAGGAGTTGACGGATCCCAAATTGTATAACCCCTAGCTGAACAAGTTTGACGTAATCCACCACTAGGGAAGCTTGAGGCATCTGGTTCTCCTCGTAATAAATTCTTACCCTTAAATTTTAAAATAATCTCACTACCAGCTAAATCCAAAAATGAATCATGCTTCTCAGCTGGTGTACCAGTTAAAGGTAAAAACCAATGTGTGAAATGTGTCGCACCATTCATAAGTGCCCATTCCTTTACAGCCTCAGCCACCTCATCGACAATGCTCATATCTAAAGGCATTCCCTCATTAATAGTTTTTTGTAGACTAATAAAAGTCTCAGGCTTTAGCATTTTCTTCATTGTTTTGGTATCAAATGTTTTAGATCCAAAAACAGCTAACATATCTTTCATACTTCTCTCCTTGATTAAAAACAAAAAAAGGCCGCAAAAAAGGAATAATCCTTTGCGACCTTGCATTCGTTTAATATAAATTAAGAGCTCCATTGCTCGTATATAAATATACTAAAAAGACCTTCTAATGTCAACTTATATTAATAACAAGTTAATTTGTAAACGTTTACCGAATAAACCTAGAGGTAATACTTCTTTTTAAATAGCTTCTACTAATAAAACCTGATAAAATACCAGTACCAAGTGACAATAACATAATAAATGGTAAATAATATAAAATATTAATTGATTCAAGCATAACCATAGCTATTGCAACCTGACCACACGCATGAGCTAAAGAACCTAAAATACTAACTCCAATAGGAGAGAAAAGCTTAAACCTAGAAAATAACAACATAACCAAAAAAGAAACAACACCACCAGAAAAGCTCATCCAAAATGTTGGAGTTAAAAAGGTACCCCTAATAAATGAAACAACAAGAATTCTTAAAATATCAACTGTAAAACTTTCATACCATTTAAACTCATATAGCATTATTAATATAATCGCATTTGCTAAACCTAATTTAACACCAGGAATAAATATAGGAATAAAAGACTCTAAATAGCTTACAACCACTGCCATAGCTAAAAGCATTCCTATAATCATCCACCTTTTTAATCTCTTATCCATACTAATCCTCTTTTATTTTAATATAAATATGATTTGGTAGGCAAGCAATAACCTCATTACTATACATAATACTACCTTCATTAACACAGGTTTGATTAGGACATCCACTTTCCTTAACAAAAATCCCTCCATCATTAACAACGATAATCATAGAGGAAATATCACCCTTAACTATATATTCTCTATCAGTATTCAAATCAACCTCTAATATTAATTCTGAATCATGATATATTAAAGCTCTTTTACCATTAGATCTATTTAAAAAATAAACTAAAAATAAAGCTCCTATAATAACTAAAATAATAGCTATTAAAATAATATCATTTCTAATCTTAGTATACTTCTTTTCCTTCATAAAGTATTTTACCATCCTTATAAAGAATTACATCAATATTTTCTTTACTAGCAAATTCAACCGCACTATCAATATCCATCATTGAAATAGCCGTTGAATAAACATCTAAAGCCATACTATTATCTCCAAATGTAATAACTGAATCATAATAATTAGTAGGGTAACCTGTAAAAGGATTAATCAAATGATGGTATCTTACATCACCAATAATAACATTTTGATGTTCACCACTAGATGTAGAAATACATTTATTGTTAATATTAATAACCTTAATATATCCACTACCATAAGGATCATTTAAGCCTAGCCTAAAAGCGCCATTAGGCTTATTACCACAAACAATATTACTACTTCCAGCATTTAATATAAAATCAGTAATACCATAACTCTTTATACACTCATAAGCCTTCATAGTTGCGTACCCCTTAGCGATGCCACCTAAATCTAAATTACCATCACCAATAAGCCTAATACTATCATCACAAAAAGAAATAGAGGTATGATTCATAATAGAAATTTCTTTAGAAATAGTCTCATTATCTAATACAGTCTTGTTATCAAGATGAGACTTCCACAAATGAGATAATCTACCAATAAAAGGATTAAAGCTACCATTAGTAATATCCTTATATTCTAAGGCATATTCAATAAGCTCCTTTAAATCCTTATTCATTTTAATTTCTCTATTAGAATTTAAATCATAAACATTACCATTCTTACTATTAAAATCATCAGCTATATCATCAACATTATAATATATCTTTTTAATATCATTATAGCATTCCAAATAATTATCACTATTATAAAATGTAATACTAATTACAGTATCTAATGCAATAATCGGATTCATTTCATTTATTTTTATACTATTACATGATGAAAGAATAAATAAAACTAAAAATCCTAATAAAATATTTATTCTCTTCATAAAACCCAATTATCCTTATCCTTAAAAATCAAAGGAGTATTTAAAATCTCAAGCTTATCAAATAACAAATAAATAAAAATACCAATAATACCCATAAAAATACCTAATGATACTCCTGCAATAACATCAGAAAAATAATGAACACCCAAAATCAATCTAGAAATAATAACTAATAAATAAATAACACTAATAATAGAAATACAAATACCCTTATCTCTTTTCTTATGCTTACTCTCCCAAATTAAAAAAATGAAATAGCTAGAAATAACACCACTTGTCATAGAATGGCCTGATGGGAAGCTTGTTGAAGACTCACTAACCCATCTCATAGCTTCAATTGGTCTAGTTCTAGAAACATTATCCTTAATAGCTATTTGTAAAGCAGTAGCCAATACTAAAATAAAAACATAAATAAAGAATCTATTATCTAATCTAAATAAAAATATAGCAATAATACCTAAAGCTACAACAAAATATAAATATCCAAATTCAGTTATAATTCTAAAAAACCAATAACAAAAATTATATTTTTCACCTCTTATGCTGTAACAAAAATCTCTTACAGCATAATCAATAGTCAAAGGTTCACTAGCATTCAATACTAATATATACATTAATATAAATAAAAACAAACCTAAAAATCCAATAGATAATAACACAATATTTCTCTTATTCATAATTAACACCTAGTTCAATAATAGTCTCTTTTTCATTACCATTAACTCTATAAAAATCAACCATAGAACCTAAAAGCTCAAAATCGTATTCATCATCGCCTTCACCCATTAAAAATGAACCATATTCCTCAATAGCCTCATCTCTATTAGGCTTAATTAATTCCTTTAGGATTTCTAAATCTCTACTATTACAACCACCAAGTGTAAATTTAATAATAAAGCCCTCATCATTTTCTTTTATATCAATTTTAACATGATTAGTATATTCCTGTAATAAATAATAAAGTATTTCATTAGTAATCTTACCAATCTTTTGATTTCTTCGCATGTCTTCTCTCCTTAATAAATATATTTTCAGCAATAACCTGAACTAATGCAGCCTCAAAGCCACAGGCTAGTCCATTATTATATAAATCAAAGCCTCCCTGAAGATTAATCATTAATGGAATAATAGCTATATGAATAAATCCAATTAATATTCCATAAACAATACCATACTTTCCACAAATAGGAGCTAAGCCTGTAGAGAAAATAATCGCTACAATAATAGCTAAATCTGAATCCATATCAATACCAATACTACCTCTAACAAGCATTTTAATAAAAAATGCTAAAGAAGCTCCTAAAAATACTGGAATATAATTTTTAATATGTAATCCAAATCCACTACATCCCAATATCGCAACAACACTACCAAACACAATACCATTTAATGGTATATTAAATAGCATTAACAATAATAAAATAAAAATACAATTTATGGCATAATTAATCCAAACTGTTTCTCTTCCATAATCTCTAATGTAATCTGATACTAAACGTCCATTACTCTTTAAAAGCTCTAAATACTTTTTCCATACTTTATGATCTAATACATTAGCTTGAATTATACAGCATAATATAAATACACCTAAAACAATATAAAAAATCCAATAATTAGTAGAATCATACTCATGAACATTTTCAACCTTTAAACCACATAAAGTAAAAATACCATAAAAAACACAAGAAATAATACCTAACGCAAAGCCAGTATTATATAAATTATAGCCCTGATGGAATGATATAGTATGAGCCGCAAAGCTAGGTATCAATATACCAACAATAACTCCAACCACTATACCAAGAGGAATAGAAAAATAATAAGGAAGACCAAAGCCATAAATAGAATAGCTTACAATTGGAGATAATCCTCCTGAAAATAATACTGAAATAATATAATTTCTAAAGGGACGCTTCTTAATTCTAGAAAATATCCATATACCTAAATAAATAGACAATCCATTGAATACATTCTTACCAAAAAAGGAGAATCCTACAATCATCATAATACCTGCAAAAATAGGACCATTAATCTCAACATGTAATATTTTCAATAATAATATATTAAATAATAAATTAATAGCTACATTAAAAAATGCAGCTCCAATTCCACCAACATAAACATAATCAGTCAACAATATAGATGGACACTTTAATATTGAATAAAATCCAGTTAATGTATTCACTGGATTATCTAGAGTAAATGCCAATATTAAAAAGAAAAGGCATAGAGGCTCTAAATACATATTATTTTTACAATACTTTAAAAGCCTCATATGCTACTCCTCCTTAGGCTACCATAACGCCTGTTAATAATAAAATAATTAATACAATACCTAATACAATACGATAATAACCAAATACCTTAAAATCATGCTTCTTAATAAATGACATTAATAACTTAATAACAAGCATACTAACACCAAACGCTACAATACAGCCTATTCCTAAGAATAATAGCTCAGTAGATTGAATAGGATTACCTTTTATAAAGAATTTAACAATCTTTACTAATGAAGCACCAAGCATTACTGGAATTGATAAAAAGAATGAAAATTCTGATGCCACCTCTCTATTACATAATAATAGCATAGCACCTAAAATAGTAACACCACTTCTAGATGTACCAGGAATTAAAGCTAAAAGCTGAAAGCATCCAATTAATATTGCTTGTCTCCAAGTTAAATCACTAGAGCTTGTAATCTTAAAGCTTCTTTTCTTATTCCAAATTTCAAGAACAATAAATAATACACCATAAATAATTAAAGTAATAGAAACTGTAATAGAATTATATAAATACTTATCTAATACATCATCTAATACTAATCCCACTATAGCAGCAGGAACACAAGCAACAATAACCTTAGCCCATAAAAGCCAAATACTCTTCTTTTCAGCTTGATTCTTCTTTCTTGAAGGATCAGCTAAAGATTTACCACCAAAGGGATTAAGCTTATTAAAAAAGCAAATAACAACTGCGATAATCGCGCCCAATTGAATAACAACTAAAAATAAGCTCCAAAACGCATCACTATAAGTATTTTTAACATCAAATAGGCTTTCTAGAATAATCATATGTCCTGTACTACTAACAGGAAGCCACTCTGTAATTCCCTCTACAATACCAAATAAAATTGCCTTTAAAACTTCAACAAAACCCATTTTTTCTCTCCTAATTAATATTTTTTGTAAAAATATATTGTAACTATTATATAAATAATAAAATAAACTATCAAAATAAAAAATAGTGAATAAAATAAAACACGATTAGTGAAGGCTGTAAATATAGTAATAACTACTAATACATAAATAAATATCTTAGTAATTAAATTACTTGCCTGGCTTTTTATGAATCTATTTCTTTCATCTCTCTTTTTAATAAATTCTTTATTAGCATAATCACTATTTAATAAAATTCTTGCATATTTATATACTTTATATATTATTACACCCTCAAATAAAGCTAATAATAAATAAGTAAAAACAATCATATCTGTTTTTAATATATCCGCAAAAACACCATTCTCAAGATTAATTAGGGTATCTCCTAATATATTCATAACAATAATAATTATTATTGGAGTTAAGGTAGAAATACTCATAATAATAAGCTTGAGCTTAGTACTTTTCAAAAATTTATCAAAGGTTTCCATTAATCTCCCTCCTCTAGTTCAAATATCTTCTCGACTGTTGTATCAAATATTTTCGCGAATTTCAAGGCTAATGGCAAAGATGCCACATACTTCCCCTGCTCAATCGAAATTATTGTTTGTCTTGTTACTCCTACAAGCCTTGCTAGATCCTCCTGAGTGAGATGTTTAGATTTTCTAAAGCTATAAACAAGGTTTTTCAAAGCTATCCCATCCTTTAATATGTTTTTTTAACTTCAATAATCCTCTTAACAATAAATTCAATTCCACCATCCTTAAATGGATTATGTAAGCCAACTGAATCTAATAGCTCAAGGAATGATTTAGAACCTCCAAGCTTGCATAGCTTAACATATCTATCCCAAGTTTTCTCTCTATCCTCTAAGCTTTCAACATAGAACTCTAAAGCACAAACCTGAGCTAATGTATAATCAATGTAATAGAATGGAGTTTGGAATATATGAAGTTGATTATACCAGAAATTTCCCTTTTCATACATCTCTAATCCCTCCATATCTCTCCATGGAGTATAAAGCTTCTCACATTTTTTCCACATTTCCTTACGCTCATTTTTTGTAGCATCAGGATTTTCATATACTAAATGCTGAAAATGATCTACACAGCATCCATATGGAATAAATGTTAACGCATCATTAGTATGAGATATCTTATACTTTCTAGTATCCTCCTTAAAGAAATCATCCATCCACGGATATGCTAAAAATTCCATAGACATAGAATGAATCTCACAAGCCTCACTTGTTGGCCAAATTAAGCTTGGATTCTTTATATCCTTAGATGCTAAATAAGCCATAAACGCATGACCAGCCTCATGTGTTAATACATCAACATCAGCTGATGTACCATTAAAATTAGAAAAAATAAATGGAGAATTATAACCATTAATATATGTACAATAACCACCATTTTGCTTACCTTTTTTAGTTTCTAAATCTAAAAGCTCATGTTCAACCATAAATGTAAAGAATTCCTTAGTTTCTTTAGACATTTCACTATACATATTTAAAGCCTTTTGAACCAACTCATCCTTATTTCCCTTAGGAGTAGGATTACCATCTAAAAATTGTAAGCCTAAATCATAAAATTTAGGATTTTCAATTCCAATATTTAAAGCATTTTCCTTTATAATCTTATTAGCTACAGGAACTAAATAATCAACGACCTGCTTACGATATTTTGATACATCTTTATCATCATAATCAGTTCTACCCATTCGTAAATAGCCAAGCTCAATAAAATTCTTAAATCCTAGCTTATGAGCTATATCAGTTCTAATATGAACAAGCTTATCATAAATATCATCAATTTGCTCTTCCTTTGATGATAAAAATTCATTAATCTTCTTCATGGCTGAAAATCTAATATTTCTATCAGTTGATGATGTATAAACCTTCATTTGACTTAAATTATTAATTTTACCATTAAACTCAATTTGAGCACTAGCCATAACTCTATCATATTCAGTAGTAAGCTTACTTTCAGCTACTAATAAATCACTAACAGAATCATCATAGCATTTTAAAGAAATCTCCATTGATTTAAACCAATATGATCCATATTTCTTCTCTAATTCACTACGAAGCTTATGCTCTACTAATACCTTATATAAAAGAGTTTCTTTACTAGTAACAATATTAGATTCCTCTTGAATTACCTCAAGCTCCTTACTATAAAACTCATCATTAGTATCAATTGTACTTCTTATCATCGCAAGAGTAGTCATTGTTTCATATTCATTTTGAATTTTAAATAATTCATCTATACAAGCTTCTATTTCCTCTAAAACTAAAGAGGCTTCTATTTTTTTAGCTAATGCCTCAAGCCTACCTGCTACAGCATTAAAATCTGGTCTTACATATTTATAATCTTTAAATTTCATAATTCCCTCCTATGCTTATTTATAAGCAATATAATTTAATTGTAATTCATTTTTGTATTCTTTACAACTCAAATATTGATATGAAGTGAAAAATAATATATAATATGCAAAGAAAAAATGGAGATTTACTTATGGAAACAAAAAACAAAAAGAAAATATTTAATATCAATAAAAATGAAATACTTGATATTTGTTTTAGATTAGCAATTGTATTAGTATCAAACATACTATTATCATTCGCAACTGTTTTATTCCTAACACCTGCAAAACTATATTCAGGTGGAGCAACTGGTCTAGCTCAGCTAATCCAAGGAATAATTGATAATTGTGGTGGATATATGAATCTAGGTTGGATTATATTTATTGTAAATGTACCTATCGCTATAATCGGATTTAAATTTGTATCAATGAGATTTGCAATCTACTCAATTATCGCAATTCTTGTTCAATCACTCGCAACAGGTATACTAGAAGCAACAGGCTGGAGTCCATTTCAAAGCCTTGCTGAACCAATCAAAACACTTAATGGAGATGTAACTAATTATGGCGGAATCCTAACACTTGCGATATTTGGGGGACTAATTGCAGGAGTATCATCAGGACTAGCACTAAAATACGGAGTATCAACAGGTGGAATTGACGTAATATCACAGGCTTTAGCATTGCATAAAAATATATCTCTTGGAAATATAACATTAATATTTAATATTTTAATTTCAGTAATCGGTGGTGTATACGTTCAAGGTGGAAACTGGATTGTAGTATTATTCACAATCGTTAGAATGATTCTAAATAGCCTTGTTACAGATAAAATACATACATCATATACCTATACAGGAATGCACATTTTCTCTGACTATAGTGAAGCAATTTCTCATGACATTATGGAACAGCTAAAAAGAGGCTGTACACTTATTCACACTGAAGGGGGATATACCCATCATGAAAGAACAGAGGTCTATTGTGTTGTTTCTACATATGAAATTGATAGAGTTATGAAAATAATAGATAAATATGATTCTCATGCTTTTGTAACCCTAAGCCCAATTAAAAGAGTTAAGGGTAAATTTATCAAAAAAACAATTGTATAAAATAATTATTAGGACAATAGATATATTATCAATTAATAGTTTATTGTCTTTTTTCGTGTAATAGTAATAAAGTAATATTTATATTAATCATTAGTGCATTTAGTGAACCTAAAAAAAACTTTAAAGCTAGACAAATATTAAGGTCATTCCATCACTATAGAAATAAGTTAGCTGAGAGAATCTTTAACTCCCAGCTTTTTTCTTTTTTAGAGGCATATAATTAAGAAAAGTTTTTTGAAACTATAGTCGTGTCTTTTTCTTAAGAATAGCAATATACCTCGTACATAAAATGTCCAAATTTCAATTTATTATTTTTATATCTAAATAAATATAAAAGGCTCTAAAGCTAACAATAATTAGCATTAAAGCCTTTATATTTATTCATTTATATCACTAATTTGCTTCTTATTACCAAAATAATCCATTGTAAATGTTAGAGCAGCACCAACAATTAAAGCTAATATACCAAGAATAATCATTAAAGTATTAGCTTCCCATTCTGTTTTATATAAAATACAAAATACAGAAGCAACAATAAATCCAATCACAACAAAATTAGATTGAGTCGGAAATTTATCAAATAAATAAGCAATAAGCTTAGATGCAGAGAAAATACCAACAATAATACCCAAAGCAATTGGAAGCAAAATAAATAAATTAGTTGTAAATTGACTAAAATCTAAAATATTAGCAATAGCACTATTAAATACTTTATAATAACCTATGAGCATAAAAATCATCATACCAGAAACACCGGGTGTTATCATAGCAACAGCTCCAAAAAATCCTGCAACAAACAATAAAATATAATCATAAATTTCTAAATCACTAGCAGTCTTCCAAGAATTGTCAGGAACAAATAATAAACCAACAACAAATAAAATACCAATAATAGTAAAAATAATATTCTTTACATTAATATTCTTTACTAAAGGCTTACCAAAACCAGGAATTCCTCCTAATACAAAACCTGCAAATAAACAGCTAGTAGGAATAGCAGCATACTCTAAACAAATATTAATAACCTTACTACCACCTAAAAAACCTATTAAAGCTCCTATAATAAATACAATTAAAAACTTTAATGCTACCTTAGTATCACTAAATAAATGATTAATAGAATAAATAAGCTTATCATATATTCCAGTTATAACCGCAATAGTACCACCTGATACACCCGCAATCGCATTTGATAGGCCAAATAAAACTCCCTTTAAGGCTAATATAATATGTTTCATCACTATTCTCCTAAAAACAAAATTTAAGTTTATTATACACTATTTATATTAAAAGTAAATATATCATATTTTTAGAAAAATAAAAATGGTACAAGTACCATTTCTATTATATATTAAATTATAAATTACATTGACTCATGAATAGTACGGCTAATAACATCATCCTGCTGTTCCTTAGTAAGCTTAATAAAATTAACAGCATATCCAGAAACACGAATAGTTAATTGAGGATACTTCTCAGGATGTTTTTGAGCATCTAATAATGTTTCTCTATTAAAAACATTAACATTTAAATGATATCCTCCATCATTAACATAAGTATCAAGCATTTGAACTAAATTATCTACTCTTTGTGACATATTATCATCCTTTCTTATTAAGAATAATTCTTAATTAATTATATTATACACTTGTTTTTTAAATAAATCAATAGAAAAAAGAAAAAACATCCCTAAGGATGTTAATCAATTGCCTTATATGAAACCCATTCAACTAACGCATCATTCTTTATTTCCTCACTTGGTTTATCAATCCAACCAATAATAGAATTACTCTCAGTATAATTATTCAAATATATCCTAGCCTTATTTGAAGGTGATTTATTAGTAATATAAATAGGCTTTTCATCAACAAAATAGATAATACTTTCACTTGTCCATCTAAAGCCATAATTATGAAATTCCTTGCTAGAATCAAAATTCAAATCATAAGAATACTTATGCTCACCATTACCCTTTAAATAATAATTAAAGGTAACTATATTCGGATCACTACCACTAAAGATAATCTCAATTCCCTCTCTAGCCTTATTATCATCATTACCAATATAAGTGAAAAATGATGTTTTAGTACCAACTTCACTTAAATTCTTTAACGATACACCATAATCTCCATAACTATATAGTTCACTTGTTCTACATTGAGCTCCAAAATAAGCAGTACCACCAACATTTTCCTTATTTGGAGTTATATATAGGTGTAATAAATTATTATCAAATACTACATTTTCTTTATTCCATGTTACATTAACAATACCTCTAGACGAATATCCTTGAGATATTTCAATTTCACTCATTTCATTATTACTAAAATCTAGTAATTTATTACTAATATCTAAATCCTTAGTATCAGATGGAATAGTAGGCTTATTCGGTAATAAGTTTTTACAAGATGATAGCATACTAATAGACATAATTGCTAAAGAAGCTAATATTAACTTAATAGGCTTCATATCTATACCTCCTTAAAAAACAAAGAAAAATAATAATCCTAATCCTGTACCAATAAATAAAGATGTAAAATAAATAAAGACATTTTCTCTTCTTATTCTAAAGCTTCTTTGATAAATAACATAAATAAAATAAGCACCAACTGCACCTAAAATATAAATAACAATATAATAATTAGCCAATGAATAAATAGATAACAAAACTATAGTTATAGGTATTAAAACTTTATATCCAAACCAGCTATTTGACCTTTGAGAAATATTCTCTGGTCTTTCATGATAAATATCATGAAAATAAATTAAAGAGAAAACAATAGCTAATACTAAATAAATTACTGTAGGTAATACAGCATTTAATATTACATACCCATCTACATAATGTCCTAAGCTCTTCTCATTAAATATATAGCATAATGTGAAGAATGGAGAATATAATGAATAGCTCCATGATTGAATTATATCTGTAAATTTTCTAACAATTGAAAATAATATCTCTAATATTATTGAATAGAAACAAATAAAGATAATACCATCATGATAAGTATTCGCTCTTGTATAAACAAAAATTAAAATTAAATAAACAATAATTCCTAATGCTAATAATAGAAAATAAAAACCTATAAAATAACCAAAATTATAAAAATTAGCAGCTATTAAAACCCATATTAAAAAAATTATATAAGAAATAGTAAAAGGAACAATTATTTCCATTAATCCCATAAGTAATCTAGCAATATGAATCTTCGCTCTTTTAATAGGCATAGAATACAATGTATCAATATTAGCCTTATTCATTTTAAATGAGAATTCACATAATGGTACTAAAGTACTCAATACAACCATAAAAATAGCTAGCATAGATATAGGAGAATAAAATATCTCTCCCTGCCATTCAAATTTATAATTTAATAATACTGATATAGTTACTACTACTAATATTAAAGATAATACACATAAATTAAGGATTCTTTTTTTCAAATAAAATTTTAAAAGTTTTCTCATTTTAAGAATCCTCTTTTCTCTACCTCGATAATGAAAAGCTCCTCAAAATCAATTGAAACCTCATCAATAATAACAGGATTCAATGGCTTAAGCTTTTCAGTAACAGTAGCTAAATCGCTTGAAGTAATAAGCTTTATTATTCTCTTAGTTTGAGTATAGCTTACCATTTCAAAAGGAATATCCTGAACAGATATTTCATTTAAAAAGGCAATCTGATATTTATGATATTTAGCAATATCATCAATAATGGATCCTTGAGAAACAATATGCTTATCATCTAATATTGCATATGAATCACAAAATTCCTCTAATTCCTTTAATGAATGAGATGAAACTAAAATTGTAATATTTTTTTCCTCAACAATCTTCATAATTTCTTTTTTAAAGAATAATCTTGATAATGGATCAAGTCCATCAAAGGCTTCATCTAACAACAAATATTTAGGCTGAATAGCTAAAGCTAATGCAATAAATACTTGTCTTTTCATTCCCTTTGAATAACCAATAATAGGCTTCTTCATTGGAATATCATAATGCTCAAGATACTCTAAAAATAAAGTTTGATCAAAATCATAAAATACCTTATAAAAATCTATTAATGATAAAGGTGTAGCATTCATACCATAATATGGATCATCTGGTAATAAAAATATTTTTTTCTTAACATTTTCATTCTCATAAGCCATTTCATTATCAATAACAATTTCCCCTGAATCAGGCTTTAATATTCCAGAAATAAGCCTTAATAATGTTGATTTACCAGCACCATTAATTCCAACTAATCCGACAATAGAGCCTTCTTCTATTTTTAGATTAACATCATTTAAAGCATTAAAAGTGCCATATGATTTACTAACATTCTTAATTTCAATCATTAGAATACACCTCTTTTACTGCTTCAATTAGTTCATCCTCTAATACTCCTGAATTCTTAATACGTGTGATATCATTAATAACTAAATCTCTTTTATTAATATCATTAACTATAGTCTTAACATACGCTCCTTTTTTAGGAATCATATCAATAAAGCCCTTAGAGGCTAAAATAGTATAAGCCTTTTCAACAGTATTAGGATTAACACCAAGTTCTAATGCTAGAGTACGACATGAGGGAAGTTTTTCATTTTCCTTATAAATACCTAGCTTTATATATTTAATTATTTCATCAACAATTTGTTCATAAACATTATTAGAACTTTTAAAGCTAATTTTCATAATACTCCTCCTCTGTATTAACTGTACTACATGAATATTGTACTCTTTTTTAATTTTTTAATCAATAGCTATAACAATGATATCATTAACATATTAAATAATTTGGCATTTTTTAATAAATTTATAATTAAATTATAATTTCATTACTATATATTATGAATAAAAACATTTATGCTGTAAATACTATTTTTAGGTGATGTAAAATGAAGAAAAAGGTATTTTCTATTATCTTTATAATTAATGGTATTTATTATCTATTTGCTGAATTTTTAAGTGTTTTAAATATTAAAAATAAAGCCTCCTCATATATTAGAAATACTATAAGTGAATTAGGAATGACTACATCACCTTTATATATATTAATGAATAGTGCATTTATATTAACTGGTATTCTCTTTTTCCTAGCCTATATTTATCTATTTAAATATAACAATAAAATAAAGAAATACATAGGATTATTCTTCGCATTAATGCTATCAATTGGTTCTATAATGGTTGGAATATTTCATAGTGTTGAAATAGATACTAGTATTCTTCACCAAATAGGTACTATATTAGTATTTGCAGGAGGAAATCTATTAATATTATTTATAGGCTTATTTTATAATAAAACCCCATATTCTAAAATATGCACTATTCTTGGTACACTTGGAATATGGGGTGGAATTATGGTTATTTTTTCTACTATTAATGAATATACTAAATTTATACCATTACTAGAAAGAATGACTGTATATCCTATTATTTTGTTTCAAATAATAACTGGAATATATTTTCTATTAGAAAAATCAACAATTATTATTAATTATTAATACATTTGAGGGGCAGCTTGTGGAGCCTTATCTTCCTTAATAGGAGTAACTGCACACTCTGTAGTTATAAACATTGAAGCAATAGATGCAGCATTTAATAAAGCACTACGAGTAACCTTAGTAGGATCAACAATACCATTGTCCATTAGGTTAACCCAAGTACCAGCTTTTGCATCAAAGCCAATTCCCTCTTTTTCATTCAACTGCTTCTCAACGATATACTTACCATCATATCCAGCATTTTCAGCAATTTGATATAATGGCTCTGTTAAAGCATCAAGAACAATTCTAATACCCTTCTCAACATCAGGAATATCAGATGAAACCTTATCCTTAACTTCGTTATAAACAGACGCTAATGCTTCTCCACCACCAGAGACAATACCCTCAGCTAAAGCAGCACGAGTAGCATTTAAAGCATCCTCAAGACGAAGCTTCTTTTCTTTTAACTCAGTTTCAGTTGTAGCACCAACCTTAATTAAAGCAACACCATTAGTAAGACCAGCTATACGCTTCATATAGTTCTTCTTCTCATATTCACTCTTACAAGCTTCCATCTTACTTCTTATTTCTTCAACACGCTCATTTAATTCATCCTTATCGCCTTTACCTTCAATGATTGTTGTTGAATTCTTTTCAACAATAACCTTTTTAGCAACACCTAAATCCTGTAATGAGATATCCTTTAGATTCATTTGTAAATCCTTAGAGAAGAATACAGCACCAACAAACTTAGCCATATCCTTTAATTCCTCACATCTAGCATCACCAAATCCTGGTGCCTTTGTAGCAACAACATTAAATGTACCACGAAGCTTATTTAATATAATTGTAGAAACAGCCTCTTGTTCAATATCATCAGCAATAATTAATAAAGGCTTTCTTTCTTGAACTACATTCTCTAATACTGGTAAAATATCTTGAATAGATGAAATTTTTTGATCAGTAATTAAAATATAAGGATTTTCCATAGTAATAGATGTCTTAGATTCATCATCTAGCATATATGGAGAAATATAGCCCTTATCATATCTTAAACCATCAGTCATCTCAAGCTTAGTTTCAAAGCTCTTTGATTCATCAACATTGATAATACCATCACGACCAACCTTCTCAATAGCATCAGCAATCAATCCACCAATTTCCTTAGAACCGGATGAAATCTCAGCAACAGAAGCTATATCCTTCTTATCATTAATAGCTTTAGATTTCTTTAATAATTGATTAGAAACCTCTTTAGTAGCAAGCTCAATACCCTCACGCATTAATACTGGGTTAGCACCCTTATCTAATGCTTTAATACCATTATGAATCATCGCACTAGCTAATACAGTAGCGGTAGTTGTACCATCACCAGCCTCATCGTTAGTGTTGTTAGCAGCTTCATATACTAATTTAGCGCCCATATTCTCAAATGGATCAGCTAATTCTATTTCTTTAGCGATAGATACACCATCATTAGTAATAAGTGGTGAACCATATCCTTTATCTAATACTACATTTCTTCCTTTAGGTCCTAAAGTAATTTTAACAGCGTCATTTAAATAATCAACACCCTTTACCATAGATGTTCTAGCATCTTTACCATACTTAACAATTTTAGCCATATTAAACCCCTCTATTCTGCGATAGCAATAATATTATCTAGTGAAACAACAATATATTTTTCACCATTTTCTTCAATTTCATCGGTTGAATAAGATTTATAATAAACCTTATCTCCAACCTTAACAGGCATATCAACCTTTGTTCCGTCAGCTAATACTCCATTACCAACTGAAACAACAGTTGCATATTTTGTTTCTTCCTTCTTTGTAGTTAATACAATACCACTAGAAGTCTCTTGATTAACTAATTCCTTTTTTAAAACTACATTATTAAACAATGGTTTCATTTTTATTACCTCACTCTACTTTTATCATTTTTTTATTTTCTTTTTTATTAATAGTCAATTTTAAAATACCATTTTCTAGATGAGCCTTAATATCATCATTAGTAATATTATCTCCTACATAAAAGCTTCTATTATAACTACCAGTAAATCTTTCATGTCTCAAATATTTACTATTAGAATGCTCATTAATATTAACACTAATATTAATAAAACCATCCTCAAGAGTTATTCCTATATTGTCCTTATCAACATCAGGAACATCAATCTCCATCTCATAATGATCATTGCAATCAATTACATCTGTTTTTAAGAAGTAATTTGAATTGTTGTGATTATATGAGTAATCATTACTTAAATTATACATCATATATATTCACCTCATTATCTTTTTGGCACTCTCTATCATCAAATGCTAATTACATTATAATCCTATCAATTAGCACTGTCAATATCTTTGTGCCATTTTTTTATTTTTTGTTTTACAAAATACAATAAATAAAGAATTATGATATAATTATCTAAATACAAAGAGGGTGAAAATATGATTACATTATTAAAAAACGCAAATGTAATAAATGTATTTACAGATTCTATTGAAAAAAAGGATGTCATAATCGAAAATGATACTATTTTAGGATTTTTAAGCTCTAGCTATAAAATAGATAAAATTATAGATTGTGAAAACAAATATATCTGTCCAAGCTTTATAGATAGCCATATTCACATAGAATCTACAATGTTATTACCAAATAATCTAGCCAAAGCACTAATCCCTCATGGAACAGGAGCGATAATATGTGATCCCCATGAAATCGCAAATGTAGTAGGTAGAGATGGTATAAAGTTTATGCTAGATACATCAAAAAATTTACCATTAGACTTCTACTTTATGTTACCATCATGTGTACCAGCTACTCATTTTGATGAATCAAAAGAAATAATTAGAGCTAAAGAATTAAAAGAATTCTATAAATATAAAAGAGTATTAGGCTTAGCTGAGGTTATGAACTATGTTGGAGTTATTAATAATGATGAAAATATAATAGAAAAAATAAATGATGCCTTAAAAAGAAATAAGATTGTTGATGGTCATGCCCCATTTTTAACTGGAAATGATTTAGATAAATATATAAGAAGCGGCATTATGAGTGATCATGAATGTAGTAATATAGAAGAAGCTAATGAGAAGCTTTCAAAAGGTCAATGGATAATGATTAGAGAAGGTACTGCAGCTAAAAACCTAGAAGCATTAATAGATCTTTTTGATGATATTAGATCAACTAGATGCCTTTTAGTTTCTGACGATAGAAACCCTTCTACATTAATTAATGAGGGTCATATCGATTCAATCATAAAAAAAGCTGTAAGGCTCGGAAAAAGCCCAATTACAGGCATTCGTATGGCAACTATTCAGCCAGCCAATTACTTCCATTTGAAAAATGTAGGAGCAATAGCACCAGGATTTAAAGCAAATCTACTTATTTTAGATGATTTAAATGAAATAAAAATAAATTCAGTTTTTAAAGATGGAAAAATTATTTATAGTAATAATAAATTACTAGCTAATATAGAGCCTATTACAAATATATCTAATGAAATTACTAATACTATTAATATAGCTCCATTAAAAAAGGATTCATTCTATATTAAGCCTCAAGATAAAAGATGTCATATTATAAGTGTACAACCAAAGGAATTAATAACAGATGATTTATTAATGAAATTAGATTTCACTAAAAATAATGGAATAGATATTGATAAGGATATTTTAAAAATAGCAGTAATAGAAAGACATCATAAAACAAATCATATTGGCTTAGGCTATATAAAAGGAATTGGTCTTAAAGCAGGCGCAATTGCTTCTACTGTATCACATGATTCTCATAACATAATAGCTATCGGTACAAACGATAATGATATGTTAAAGGCAATAGAGGAAATAAAGAGAATTGGAGGAGGTAATGTATACGTTAAGGATAATACATTAATTGCTTCATTAGAATTAAAAATAGCAGGTTTAATGAGTGAAAATGATGTATATAAAACCAAAGATGAATGTGATGAAATAATAAGAGTAGTTCATGAGAACGGCGTACCTAGTGATATAGCACCATTTATGAATATGGCTTTCATTTCTCTTCCAGTTATTCCAAGTCTAAAAATCACAACAAAAGGTCTTGTTGATGTTAATAATTTTAAGCTAATATCTTTATTTGAGGATTAAAAAACATTAAAAGTAATATATACCTCTAATGTGAATGGATTAATTATTCAATATTATCTCTATTTCTTCAATGCCTAATCCTATGGATTTAGAAACAATTTCTAAAGAAACGCCATTTTTATAATTTTTTTACTATTTGAATTATATTTTCTTCGCTTCTTCAAGACGACCTTTTTTTATCTCTATAAAACATTTCAGAATTATAAGCTACAATTTGATTGTACTAGGTATAACATATAAAGATAAATATAAAAGAAAAATGATACTTATGAAACAAGATTGAGTTAAGCCAAACTATGCAGACTTAGCTAAACAATTTAATTTCAATTGTAAAACAGTAAAAAAATATTTTGAATCATCAGTTGAAAATTTAAAATCTACATCATTAAAAAACATCTATTTTAAATCTATATAAGCTGATTACATTTGGCAATATAAAAGTAAGCCATAAACTTAAAATGCAAAGATTTTTATTATAATCTAGCGTTTTGTAGTATTTTCGAATGTGCTAGAAACTACTCCTCTTGAGGCTTTCACACAAGACATAATTCCAGTTATAACAAAAAAAGGAGGTGTGAAAAAATAGATTTTTTTAAATCTATAATGTTCACACCTCCTTTTGGTCTAGATTAATACTA